>NZ_JAKGAW010000060.1:0-22102 GCF_021532475.1 Pseudoalteromonas sp. APAL1
TTAACGAGGGCTTGATTATAGTGAGACCAGTTTGTGATTTTGCTCATTGTTGTTGCACGGGCTAGTAGGATATAGATGATCTGATCACAGGCTGGCAAGATAGTTCAAACTTTTAGGAAACAACGCCTTACTCGATATGAAAAAGAGATAGCCAAAAAAATTCAAATACCTTTTTACAATATTAGCAGTAAAATCTTACAAACAAGACTTGAATCAGGGATGCCGGCGAGTGGTGTTATTTTGGAAGCACCTGATAACTTGAGCAATAATGGTTATTATCGTTTTTGTTCAAGTATCGTATCTGAACATGACGCTTGGAGTACAATGAGTTCAGGCCAACTAGCTGGGGTAATTATTGCTTTTATGCTGGCGATGAATAAAGTGTTTCCTACAGGGTTAAAAACGTTATTAATTGATGACCCAATTCAAAGTATGGATGACATAAATATGGCATCATTTATTCAATTGTTGAGGGAAGAGTTTAAGGATTATCAAATTATAATGTCTACACATGAAAGTAGAATCGCAAATTATGTATCCTATAAATATCAAACATCTGGCTTATCTCCTTTAGCTATAAATTTAAAAAATGAAAAGAAAAATAGAGACTTAATTTAACAATGATTAGCGAGAAGAATCTATTACTTTCGTAGTTAGCCCATGTAGATTGGTTCGAACGAATTAAGTCCAACAATTGATTTAACCTATCAAAACGTCGGGTGTGCTTCTGGCTTACCCAACCTACCAAACATGCAAAAACTTGAGTCGTATAATCGGCTGCTTATCTCCGGACAGCCGCCGTTCAAATTCGATAAACCAGCTTACGTTTTTGAAACGGTAGCGACCTAAGAGGCAACTCATTTCTGTCCAGAAGTGAGTTACAACGAGTACGATACTTTAATATTCAGTCGTAGCTCGATTTAGACTTGAGAGTAGCTTTTAGTATGTATTTCTTTATTTTTGGTCATGTTTAATCATCAACAGTTCCAGCAGGGTTGTTTGACTGTTTAGTCATGAAACTTATTCCTCTCCTACAGTTATAGTTATGGTATTGATTACTTCTGTACTTATGACAGAGCCAGTAGTGCTGGTCGAACATCTATCTTTTATCATGAAAACCTTAAGAAGTTAGAAAGCAATTACCCTGTAAATGTGATCACGCCAGAGGACTTAATATGTAATTTAAAAACAAATACCTCACAATTCAAGCAAGCCGCTCCCACCTAGAATGGTTCGGGTTGCGGATAGATGTCTAAATAGGTCAAGTTCGCAAAGCGGAGCTGTCTAGGGGGGATCAGATGCCATATTACGGATACCAAATAACCTATGATAATTCAGGTATTCTGTTTCAAATTTTCAAAATACCTAAAAACCACCAACTAAGGCGTTTAAATTAGATGCCCCATTTCATTTTACATATTCAATCACTCATTCCGGTATTTGGCCTGTAACCAAATCAATTGAATCCTAATACCGGAATGCTTTAACAAGTCATCTAATCCACCTACTGGTAAATACTTTTGAACTTTTAGCTATAAGCTTAATTCATAAGTCGGGCAAAGAAACTACACCCAAGAGCAAACATTCAAAGCTAAGAAGTTCCTTTATACGGACTATATGTTGTTCATTCTTCGAACGTATGCGGTTGCATCGTGAGTCCGTTATACGAAGTGTAAATTCGTGTGACGAAATCCATTTAATGGACTTCATTAAGCTGGTGGTTAAAGATGATATTTTTCCAAATTCATTGTTGCCGATGGAATATCATAATTTGTAATCAGTTGAATCCTTCCAAAATACGGAAGCTGAATACATCAAATTTAATCCGCCAAACGGAATACTAATGCTAATCAACTGTCCGTAGTGTGGAGTGCAATCACATTTGTTTTATTCTTTAGACTTGTTAGATGTGTTGCCTTAATTTCATTTTGAGCTTGAAAGCAAAAGCAGTATTCTGGTTAGTATGTACGTCCGTTTTGCGGAGTAAGCTCCGTTCAATTCATAAACCACTTGCTAACCTATCTACTAAATTGCTGATCCAAATAAATGGAAAAGTATCAATAATGAATATCCGTATTGCGGAAGAAGACAACCCCTTGCAGGTTCCATAATACGGACTTGCCACCGAGTGATATTCATTAGTCAAAACTAACAATATTACTTATTGAGCTATTGTTCTGAAAATACCACCAGACAAAGTACCAGTTCATTATACGGAAGAATACTGGAAACTGTTTTTCCATAATGCGGAATTAACCAAACAGCAACGACATCCTTTAAGAGGAATAAGCTTAAGTTTACTATGGTTCATATGGCGGACTTTAAATGAGCTTATCTGAAGCTTCAGAGTACTTACAACTCATAATAATGCATATGAAGGATGAGTTAAACATATAGCGAACAATTTAACCGCTTTGCGGAAAGTGATTGTTATCTTTTACTGGCTATCACTATCCACTATACGGATTGTGAGCACTTTACTTTAAAAGAGGGTTATTCAAGTTCTAGTTTTTAGGTATGACCCTTCACATTCTATAAAATCTAAAATTGCTAATCATGACACCAACGCTGCCTATAGCCACATGCTCAAAAAATTTTGAGTAATCCCTCTGTTAGCTAAGGCTGGGTTTTTCTAAGTAAATAAATCAACACACAAAAGAGACGTAGAGTAGATTGATGATGTAAGCATCTAAGCTCTCAACTTTTAGATTTCAAGTAATATAAGATCGTTTGCTACATATATGATGCAAAATTTCAATTTATTGCAGTAACCGTAAATGATATTTCCTTCCTGAACTATCTTCTTTAGAGCCGTTTAAAACAAGGTGACTTAAAGTTCACAGTTATTCTGTTGCATAAATTATGATGCAAGCATTTAGCATTTACAGTCGGTTTGACTAGATGTTAAACCTGCCGCTATAGCTCTCCAATTCATAAATACGGGTTTTCTGCGTAGTTATGATGCAGAAAATAGTTAATTTGACCAATGTCATACAATGACAAGTTTTTGCGTATATATGATGCAAAAAACAATCTCCCTTCACAGGGTTTCTTGGCAGTTTCGCGACGCAGAAAACTTTTATTTGCGTCTAAATAGAGCAAGCCTTTTTATTGCTCTAGATTTATTTCCCAGTTACACCCCTGAGGTGTAATTCACTTCAACTTCCTGTTCTCCACACTTAAAAACGTGCTTTGGCTAATTTTTTTGAATATACGTTTGAAAATTCGGCTTTAGCCATCTTTTTGCAAAGCATAATTAAGTCTCAATTAAAGTTCGGGGTTAAAGATGCTGTCTACAGAAATACAAGTGCTGAAATTAGTTTTACAGGCTATCGAGGATGCTGAAAAACCAATTGTAGAAAGTGCGCAAGATATTTGTGATCAACACAAAAAAAGGAGAGTTCTTTTAGATCAAATTCATGGTGAGTCTGGCGATTTTAAAAAATCGACATTACAAGTAAAAGTTAGGCAGCGGAAAAACTCTGAAAAATTTTACATCACTTGGGTTTCTCATGAGTACTCACCTATCAAAAAAATTAATAGGCATTGGGGGAAAGAAATTCCACCAACAAAAAAAGGATATACCGAAAAACAACTGAGTAAAAATTGCGAGGATGGCCACGCAAAAATTAATTGGGAAACTGAAATGCAACTTGCTCCATTAAGGGAGTCACTTGAAGTTTTGCATTCATCCAGAGTTAGTTTGAAAAAGCAGATCTGCAAACTTTCTAAAACACTATTTACCGCTCCAGCTGAGGAAGAAAATCATGATCAATAATGACCAACTAATCCATAAAACATTTGTTACTAATATCCAGTTCAAATCACACACCATCCATAATTTTTGGAAAAACGAAGGTGACCGAACATTAAATATTTATGAACGCATTGGTTCATTATTAATGTTAACCACTACAGAAAATGAGCTCTATTCGAAAGTAAGCGCTTGGGAGTCAGAGCTTGCTGATTGGTTTAACCAAGAAATCGAAAGTATACAAAAACAAAAAGAAGCATTTATGGAAAATGCCGGTTTAGAAGAATCACCAGAAGTTATGACACCAAGCTCTTATGAATCAAGCGTACCAGTTTGCTATCCAGTCACTTGGAAGTTACTAAATTTAATTCAAACTTTAGATAATGAAATCGCAGAATTAGAAAATCTTTGGTTAACCGGTTTTGTTACAGATTTAGGTCGTCATGAAAACAGCAATAGAGCGATTGGTCTATTACGAAAATTAGTAGCAAAAATTAGCAACGCTACATCACCTGGTAAAGACAGAAGTGGTGGTCGATTTAAATCCACTCAACTAATTTCGTTAATTCGAGGTGGCCTAGAGTTATATGTAGATGACAGCCTTATTTTAAAACAAAATGAAGAAATTAAAGCCAAAGCTTCAATTAAAAACACAGAAAAAAAGACTGACTCAAAATCCACTTCATTGGATAGCCCTTCTGCAGACTCTAAGAACGAAACCGAACAGCCAAGCAACTCAAAAGTTAACGCAGCTTAAAATGACTAGGCGGGAAACCGCCTAATTTTTCCAGAGAGAAATATGAAGCTTTTACTTATTCCTTTTACTATTTTAATTAAGCTTTTTTTTAAAGTTCAGAAAAAGTATCTAATCGTTCAAAGTGAAAATGCCGCTCGCTTGATGAGAGATGACGCAAAGAAGTGCAATGTAGATCTTGATAGTTCGAATAGCCCAGAGTTAGTTAATCAGATCATTGATGATAATAAATATTTAATTGCTCAAACTCGCTACTGTTTTGGAAATTGCCATGATTGGGAAAAAGAGAACCTAACCTTTCAGGGTCTATTTATAGATACGATTAAAAACTACGCTAGATATTGTGGCAATCTTCCTGCTTCTGAGGGTTATCACCATGCTAAAGAGTTCGGCTTAATTGAACATAGTTTACAAGTAGCTGATTTGGCATTAAGGCAAGCAAAGTCTCAATTCCTCCCTCAAGAATTCCCTCTAGACATCGAGAGACAAAGAACAAAAAGATATCAGTACGCCGCATGGCTTTGCGGCTTAGTGCACGATGCAGGGAAGATGCAAACTGATATGGATATTTACGATAAAAGCAATCCAAATAATATCTGGATTCCAATTATAGAAGACCTTGTTAGCTGGAAAGAAAAAAACAAAATAACAAAAGTTGGCATTAGATGGAGAAAAGACAGAATCCATAAGGGGCATGAAGTTTCTCCACAACCCATATTTCAACAAATCCTCACTCCTGATGCAAAGAGGTACATAGGCACATGCCCTGGCAACTTACTTGAAGACATAAGCACCACCCTTGCAAACTATCAAGGTATAGATGGCTACTTACAAAGAGCGGTTCGCTCAGCTGACTATGTTTCAACTGCCAAAGACATTCAAACAACTTGGGACAACGACCTTGGCGCAAGGAAGTCAGCGTTACACGAGAAAATCCTCAAGCTAATGCAAGATAAAGCCAAAGTATGGCTAACAGAAGGTAAAGCTATTGCTATTGATAACGAGATATACCTTCGGTGGCCTGAATGCTTCAATGAGTTAGCAAAGGAAATGCATCAATCAGATCCAACCGTTCCTAACAACCCAAGTCTTTTGCGTGAAAAGATGATGGATAGGGGCATTCTTCGTAAGCAAGAAAAAACTGATTACGCGCTCTTTTTTGAAACTGTTACTAACCTGTCTGAGGGTATTGATTTACTCATCAGTAAAAATCTTAAGGGCGGTATTGGCGTTATTCGTCTGGAGTGGCCTTTATTTTTGCTTAAAGGTGAAGTTATTCCACCAAACCGTTACGGCCTATTAAAACTCGACATGGGGCTAAACGCAGTCATCTACTCAAGTGAGGGTTACCGATACATAAGCGAAGAAAATGTTATTGCTCATGAGGCTGCGGCTCACTTAAAAGCTAATAGTGATTCTCTTGAAATGAAAGTTGAGCATTCGGCAATAAAAAGTCCGCAAAAAAACAGTAAGCCTAATACTCGCAAAGCCAAAGGAGAAGCTACTGCAGAAGAGCCCATTAAGCCTAACAACCCATTTGAAAAAGCAAAAGCAGCTCAAAAGGATAGCCCAAACAAAGATAAACCTAAAAAGGAAAAACCAAAGAACACTAATGGTGAGCTGTTTGCTCCAACCAACCAACAAAGCGCAAAGGTACCGGAAAAGCAAATTAACGAAACAACACTTAAAAAAGCAGCCCCAAAACCTAAGAGTGGTATTAAGGTGACTTCAACGACCAAAGCCATTGAGTTCATAAAGACCTTAGAGCCGATTTTAATCGATGGTCAAAACTACTACCTTGTTGATGATAAATGGAAAGACAACCTTGACGACAATCTAGAAAACGAACTTGAAAAAGCGGGGCTTATCGAAAGAAAGCCACCAGCATTAATTCGTTACTTCATCATCAATAAGCGTAAATACGTTAAAGCGAAGTCGCTTGAATCAAGTCAAAACCAAAAAGCTGAAAAAAAGCCGAAATCAAATGAAAATCAGGATAGTTCAGATGTAACCGCGGCTGATAATACATCTCAGAAAGCAAAGTTAGATATTGAATCTCTGCTTGCTATTGGCTTAACCCCTAAGACTGCTGAATTATTATTTGGAAACATTATTCACGAAAAAGTTGAGTTAAGAGACGGCTTTTTAATTGCCCCTATAAGAGATAAGAAAACTCTTGTTAATGCCGTCACAAACAGCAAAGCCAGCGAAACAAATATCTTATCGAGTTCAATCGTACAAGATAAGAATGACATACATATTAAGGTGAAACATGACGCAGGAACGTAGTAACCCATTATTCCACGAAAATTTATACCGCCCTGTATATGAACTAAATAAGGCTTACGCCTCTTTAGCCGCTGGTGTTGTAACCTTTACTTCAAGCGTTATTGAGAGTGAAGGCCATATCGGTATGGTGGGTTTTGGAATCACTACAATACTCACCGCTCAATGTGGACACTATACTTTAAAGGCAATTCCACTAGTCAAACGCCAGTGCAAAATCTTCTTCAACAAGATTGAATTCGAGGATATAAAAGCAATACGTCAAGAGCACATGGCTAAAGAGAATATCCTAAATCCAAACAACAAAAAGAAGGGAAATAACAAGATATTCATTGGAAATGGATTTGAATGGGGCGTGGAGCATGCAAATCGTTCATATCAAATACAAGGATTATACTCTGACAAACAAGAAGTGAAGCTTCCACTATTTCTTAAACCATTCGTTAAAAAATGGCGTAAAGAAACGTTAAAGCTTGGCGGTAAGCCATGGATTGATGGTGTCGGGGATGCCGAAAGGCAATACGTAGATGCTGAAACGTTCTTTGGCCACTCTATGATTATGGGCAATGTTGGTACCGGTAAAACAACAATGTTCATTTTGCTTAGCCTCGCGATGATCCACAAAGGCTATACCGTCATTGTATTAGACCCAAAAAACGATTCATCGTGGCGCAAAGCTTTACAATTGGAAATGGAGCATTTTGGTAAGGGCGAGCACTTCCACTACTTTCACCCTTCTAAACCATCTACATCTTGCACAATAGATCCGATTAAAAACTGGAATAGACCGACTGAGATAGCTGAACGTATCGCATCCATTATGGTTGAGTCGGGTAAAGAAGATAGCTTTATTCGATTCAACTGGAACGTCATAAACTCAACAGTTAACGCGATGCTTTATGCGGGCATACAACCACAAATCAAATCGATTGCTCGTTATGTGACAACAGGCAAAACCGCCTTAACTCAAAAGTGCCTTGAAAGACACTACGCTAAATGCTTAGGGGAAGATTGGGAGACTCAACTTAGCGCCAAAATGAGCTCTTTCGGGAAAACTCGTTTAGAGCAAATGCTAAATTACTATCAACAAGTTATATCTCAACAACATCAATCACCAGAAGTGGATGGCATAATTCAGTTGCTTACGCACAACGCCGAGCACATGCAAAAGATGACAGCTAATTTACTTCCTATTTTTAGCGTCCTTACATCTACACCTATGGATGAGCTTATATCACCAGAAGAGGCGATAGCAGAAAGCTTAGATGCGCGTGATGAGGATACTAGATACGATACAGCTGAAAGTGAAAGTATAGATTACACATCAAATCACATTGAAGGTGTATCAAAGAAATCAGGGAAAATAAGAGAGAAAGACAGTCGTTATGTAGACACTTCAGATATCGTTGAAAATGGAGGACTACTTTACATGGCGCTTGATTCTCTCAGCGACACAAAGACAGCTGGTTATTTGAGCAAACTTGTTTTAGCTGACATTGCTGCTGTAGCAGGTTCACGATACAACTTCTCAGAAGGGAGAGGCCGTCGAGTAGCGGTGTTTGTGGATGAAGTACATGCAGCAATTGCTGGGAATGATGCTCTTTTGAATTTATTAGCCCAAGGTCGTGCAGCATTTATGCAAATGTTTATTGCAACCCAAACTAAAGCTGATATTGAAGCTAAAACAGACCCAGCTACTGCAAACCGTGTATTAGGTCTGTGCAACAACTTCTTCTCTATGAGAGCAAACGACACATCAACTCAAGAATATGCTTCCAGCCAATTTGGTGAAGTGCCAATAACCAGCCAACAAATCACTTTAGGTCAAAGTTCAGGGAACACAAACGACATGACTGACTTTGGTTCTTCATACGCTGAGAGGCTTACACAACAAAACGACAAAGCATTTAACGAAAGCCTACTTGGTTCGCTACCTATTTTACAATATGTAGCACGACTTGCTGACGGCAGAACAATCAAAGCTAAAGTACCGGTAATACAACGATGAGCAGAGAAAAAGTATATAAAATCCAAAGTAGATGCTACAAAAAAAGCAATGTGAATGATTCACTTTCAGAAGATAACAAGCACATATACTCGGTCATCTACAAGAAAGCACCTGCTGTGGAAGAAACACTTCGATATTTGTTAGATTTTATTGGGGATGAATTGAAGCATCCACAACAAGATGTCGATCTATTTAATCACATCATTAACAAAGCTGGTCAGCACTCTCTTGTACATAATTCACATCTGAGCCGAGCAGAGTTTTTTAAGGCCTTTCTCTTCACGGTTACAAGTGAACTTACAGCCGTACTTGATGTTATGGTCTACACAGGGGGTTCAGGCTCGTGTATTGCTGTATGGGACCCACTCTTAGAGACAATCGGCCAGTTCCTCATCACGCACAAGAACTCAGCAATACGCGCTAAACCAAACTTGATTGAAAAAGAGTTAAATCAAGAATCATTATTGATGATACAGCACTTTCTAATGAGCAAGATTGTAAAGCGTTCACACCTGTTCTATTTCGGCATTCCTAATTTCGATGAAAGTAAAACTCTTACATTTAAGGAGGCGTTTTCTTCATGATTTATGAGAATGACAGCGAAGACCTGTATAAGGATAAGTCTGGAGAGCAAAATAGAAAAAAAGAATACTCAAAGTTATTCACCTTTATTCTATTTGCGTTGGCAGCACAGGTTCTTGCTTTAAACCCCACCAGCTTTAACAGAATGCTAGAAAATGAAGTTAAAGCGAGCTACAAGGCCATCGGTGAAAAAAATTGGCTTAACCTTACAGATGCATCGTATAGGCACTACAACACAATCATTGTGAGATCAGGATTTAAGCAGTATTTCTTGGATAAGGTAAATCGAGATACAGACGATAAAAACCCTTTAGCCAGGCTAACAGCAAAGCTTTTGCCTTTAGTGAAAAGAGTCACAAACAACATACAAACGCTTACATACCAAATCTTACACAGAGCAAACCTTTTAATGATTTGGCTTTATATTTTAGTGCCTTTCGCACTTGCTCAACTAGTTATTGGTGTTTATAGCTGGAGAATTAGGGCTTATACATTCGGTAACAAAACTAAGACTCGTATGTTAGTTATTAAGAAACTAATCAAAGGTATTTTAGTAGGTATTATTGTCTATTTCGCCCTACCCAACTTTTACCCCACAGCTGGGGCATACATACCTTTTATTGCTTTATTATTTGCATCATTCCTAACATCTAGATACATAGCAACACTGCAAAAGCATATTTAGAACTAAGGGTGGGACTCTAAAGGAGCCTGTATATAACGGAGCATGTAACAGCTTAGTTAGTGTTACTGGTGTATTCTAAGCAGCGAAGTTTTTCATCGCCCTCGCTGATTAAAGCGAAACTTCAACAGCTGTTTAACAGATACCAAAGCAACACAACTATAACGCAGAAGTTTCTTGTTGGAGCTATAACCCCTCATATATATGATTTTGCCTAAGAAACTGTTGCCTGTTAAAAAAAGTCTGATAATTTGGGCAAGTGAACACTAAAAAGTACAATCAATGACTCATTTTTCTATAAAAAATTTCATGATGAACATGCCTTCTCAGCGAATGCTGGGAGGGATGGGTTGCGTATTCTAAATTATTCATTCACTGCATCACCATTCCAGAACATATTGTTGGAAAGGTGATGTTACTAAGCAGATATTAAGATCTCCTTTCGACCACTGTGATGGTATCTAAAGAGATTATATTATGAGCTTAAATCAATTAATTAACACTCTTTCCTCAGTATCAAGCAAGAAACCTTTTATAACGCCCCCTATTTTTTATGCCAATGGGGAACCACATTTAGGGCATGCATATTCAGGAATTATCGCTGATATATTTAACCGATTCTCTTTGTTGTTGGGAGTTGAAAGTAAACTAATAACAGGGACTGATGAACATGAGTAGATAATCGCGAACACAGCTCTATCTCGACAACAACCCATACAAGAATTTGTAGATGAGACCTCGGAGTCTTTTCAAATATTGTGGCCACAGTTATGGATAAAGCCTGATGTTTTTATACGTACAACATCTGAAGATCACAAAGCGCATATTCAGGATTTATGGAAAACTCTACAAAAACAAAATGATATATATCTAGGGCACTATTCAGGTAACTACTGCTAAGCATGTGAACAATATTATCCAGAACGTGAGCTGATCAATAACAATACCTGTCCAGTACACAAACGACTAGTAATTGATGTTGAAGAACAACCATCAACAATCCCCTCCATTATATACAGAAAAATTGGTTTCATTTACAGACACTATCAAACCTATATGGCGATTATGACTTATAAGATGTCTACAAATTGTCTTAATGTATTGGTTTTAGGTAGTAGCAGTTGCTACAAACTTACTCTTAATAGGTGGAGGAGATTTGTTTAATTAAGCGAAAAGACTATTATTGTTATTTACTAGAAATTACTCATGTTACCTTGCAAAGCGCTTTAGTTACACGAAGCTTGAATTTATAATTTTATCAACGCAAATCAATAAGTTAAACTTATTTTATTATTTTTTATGAATTCTCAGATCTTATGCCTTTCTTAGTTAGTTTGAAAAAGCCTAACTTGTTCTCAAAGTATTGAGACTCTCCCAATTCTTAACTAGGAAGTGGTCAACTATCAAAGATATTCTTCAACGAACCATACAAATCATTAATGTCGATAGGCTTGGCGATGTGGGAAATGAAGCCTTGAGCTAAATAGCCATCTACATCTTGTTTCATAACATTTGCGGTTAGTGCTATTACAGGTAGGCTAGGTTTTAGATCGCTGATAAGCCTTTGAGCTTCTGAACCATCCATGACAGGCATATGGATATCCATCAAAATTAAGTCATAAGTACCTTTTTCAACCGCATTCACTGCCAATTGGCCATTTTCTACTATTGTTAATTGAGCCTTTGTTGATTTCAGCATCGACTCTATCAATATTTTATTAATAGGATTATCCTCTGCTATTAATATTTTTTTATCGGCTAAATTGGGTGCTGATGGTGACTTTTGTGTTTTCGGTACCTTTACCATATCAACAGGCTTTAATGGTAATGTAACTTCAACCTTCGTTCCAACTCCCTCCGAGCTAGTAATTTCAATATTACCATCCATCATCTTTATCAGACTTAAAGCGATAGACATACCTAGGCCTGTCCCCCCATACTTCCTTGTTGTAGAAGTATCCGCCTGAGTAAATCTCTCAAATATTTTGGAAACAGCTTCTTCATTCATACCAATGCCGCTATCTATCACTTTAACAAGAAATGCGGACTGTTGACCTTCTCTATGACTGCTAACGCTTATTTTTACGCCTCCGGCATTAGTAAATTTAACGGCATTGGAGACAAGGTTTAAGAGAACTTGTTTTACCCTAACCAAGTCACCTACCCAATAATCAATGAAGCTATCATCCTTTTCGATTAAAAATTCAATTCCCTTACTAATCACAAGTGTTTCCATATCATACTTTACGGAATCTAAAACTTCTGATAATGAAAATTGCTCCTGCTCAAGAATCACATTATTAGATTCAATCTTTGAATAGTCTAAAATGTCATTGATTATAGTTAATAAAGACTGGGCTGAAAAAGTAGCATTGTTGAGCACTAGCTTTAAATCAGATGGTAACTCAGCATCCTTAAGTAGCTGTAATCCACCTAGTATTGCATTCATTGGAGTTCGTATTTCATGACTCATATTAGCTAAAAAATCGCTTTTAGCTCTTGCGGCACTTTCAGCTGCTTCCTTAGCGCTTGATAAAATCTGCATGGCAAGGGTTTTATCAGTAACATCATAATTAACACCAACGACTTTAATTGCATTACCGAAACTATCTCTTAGCACTTCTGCACAAGCTTTTAAATTCCTAATATCACCATTTGGATGAACCACTCTAAATTCTGGTTCATACACCTCAACGCCCTCAATCACAGCCTCTAACTTTGACTTAATGCACTCGATGTCGTCGGGGTGAGCTCTGTTTATCCAAGTTTCTTTAGTACCTATTTCTTTTACACTGGCTTCTGTTGTTCCATAAAGCCTATACATCCACTTATCCCAGTCTAACTCTCCTGAAATTAAATCCCATTCCCAAACTCCAATCCCTGCGGAGTCATTAGCAAGTTGAAGCCTCAATGCCAAGCTCTCAGCTTTTTCTTTAGAAAGTTGTATCTGTGCTTCAGTTTCTTTTTGTGCTGACATATCTTGCACAATTGACCAAATAGAGGCTTCACCGTTGCTATGACTAATTTTTATGCCTGATAACAATATAGGATAAGTTACGCCTGATTTATGTATGTATTCTTTAGGGTAAGGCCCATAACGACCAGTCTCATTTAACAAATCTAATTGCAAATACTCTTGCTCTTCATACTCTTTAGGAGTGAGTTGCCAATAATCCATTTGATTCAGTTCATTGATACTGTAGCCTGTGATATCACTGAATGATTTGTTTACAAATTCAAAACTACCGTCTTCAATTGAGTTTATAGCAATGCCTATAGGTGCAAGATTAACGAACTTCTCAAACTTTTGCTTTTCTTCTAGATAAGCTAGCTCAAACTCGCTTTTCTTGATTGACGCTTCGTGTAACTCATTTTGGGTATTTACCAGCTCAGAGATATCTCGACCAATTGCTAGAATTAATTGTTTATCCCTAACTGACAATGCAGTTAATGAAACTAAGCATGGGAAAGTAGAGCCATCGAGTCTAGCATGGGTCCATTGGAATAGTTGTGGTCCATCTGACATTGTCTTCATAATATACTTGTTAGCCAGCTCATCTGAACAGTTACCGCAGGGTTGAAACTTAGGTGATAACTCTGATGGGCTTAAGTTTATAAAATTGTGGCAGCTTTCAACACCGTGCATATCGATAGCCGCTTGATTACACTCTATAAACTTACCTGTCTTCAAATCTATTATAGATAACGCATCACCCGAGACTTCAAATAACTTCTTATATTTATCACGCTCACTGGTAATTTGATCGAGCATCTTTTTTAGCGCTTTATTTTCCGCCTCTAAATCAGATCTATTTGAAGCCACTTTGATTCCTGTTGTACTCATTGATAAGTTCAAAAACAGTATAGCCGTACGATGTAAATGTATAAAGCATAAGAGTTAAGTTGTAACTACATGCTATATTAAGTCGAACGACTGCAAAGACAGGTATGATGCTAGGCAAAAATTATGCAACACTCAAAACGCTTGGCTTGTAAAAAATATATTTAAGTATTTCCTGATTTTTTTTAAAAGTAAGGCGCTATAAATAAAACAAAAAGGTTAACTTCAACAACGATGCGCTCTATAATCATTTAGGGTGAAACTAAAATAAAAAACAACCCTTAAGTACCAAAATGAGTTATTGAAAATATGAGATTGAAAATATCCCAGGCAGCAGCAAGCATGTTTTACAGTGCCATTATGAATTTCTTCTTAATTCTGCCTGTACTAGGATTGACGGAATCTATTTTAAGCAATAATGAGCTGATGTATGTTACAACGCCAATGACAGCTCTTATATCTGCTACATGTTATTTAATGCTCCATCTCTTAAAAAATGCGAAGCTTAGTGAAAAAGCCCTAAAAGCCTTATTACCACTAACTCTAATTTTTTTCCTGGTTTTTACATTTCTTCAGCTTGCTTTTTGGCTGCATATGGATATAGCAATCCCCTTAGGCCCAATCGATAAAAGTCCATTCACTTTATCTCTAGCGCCAGTCTTTATGTTTGCTATTACTTCTGGGGTGTTTATCAAGCTAAAGTTTTCTAACGTAAGGAGTAATGAACTTAGAAGCATTCAAACTCTATCTCTCTTCATACTTACTTTAGGGTTAGTTGTTTGGTATCAAAGCTCTTTTTCTCTCATTAAAACAGAAGAAACGAATGCAAGAGAGAAAGTTAAGCTAATAGAAATAATGTTAAATAAGACACTTACAGATCAACAAAAATCTTTAAGCAGAATAATAGCAAGAGCCGAAAACTTAAATCCAACTGAGTTCAACAAATTAATTAAAACGGACACACACCATTACACTACAGACTACGAAATGGTAAAAGGGATCTTGGTCTTAGATGATAATCTCAAACTAGTTTACGGAAATGAATTTGCAGAAAATTTTTACTACACGGGTAAACTTGAAAAGCCAACTATAAAAAGTTGGTTGTTAGAAAAGTCAAAAGTTACAAATTTTGCGGCCAACTCTCTGACCCTTAAAACTGAAACGCCAGTACTAATGTTTCATGCCATAACTAATCTTGATGGGGATAAAGTCAGACACATCATTATGTTAGTTGACATGAATCTACTATTCGAAAAGAATTACCTAGACTACCTAAGTAAATACGACACTTTTATTGAATTAACTCCAGAGTTATTTTTCTCTATCGACATTGAAAATAGCACAAAAGAAAAACTTCTGGATATCAAAGCGAAGTATAATCACTTCATTACCGATAAGATTACTATTAAGGAACTTATCACACACCGGGTATTTAGCTTTATCAGTAATTATCAAACAATCCATTTCAATACTGTTATTACTCAACTGACACTATGGCTTACGTTTTTATTTCTATTTGTAGTTATTTTAATAGCCGACGCATCAAGAGAATCCGCTTTAAGAGCTAAATTTGATGAAGTCACTGGCTTATTAAGATTGAACTCTCTTCGCGATGAATTACGAGAATTTAAAGGCATTGAGCAATTTTCAGTATTTATTTTGAAAATAGATTTATTTGAATCAATTATCAGCTCCTTAGGACATGAAGTTTGCGATGAAATTTTAAGAGTAGTTGCCTGTAGGATCAAAGCAACCATGCGAGGTAACTTTGTTTTATCTAAAGGCTTTGGGGATTCATTTGTTATTTACTTATTTGAAAAACCGAGTGACAAGAACAGTGAATGTTTAACACAATTACTGAATGAAATATCTAGAACATATGAAGTCAATAATTTAAAAATTAATCTTACAGCTAGTGCAGGCTGCGTTAGTTATACCACTCCAGCTGATATAGACATAAAACATAACCTCCATCAAGCTAATATAGCTTTGGCTCAAGCTATTCAAAGGGGTGGAAATCAACCCGTTTTATTCCAAGCAGCAATGGAGGATGAATACAAGGAGGCTGTTGACATAAGGAATGCTTTGTTTGGGGCTATTAAAGACAATCAGTTCTCTGTTTTTTATCAACCAATCCACAAGCTTGAGGACGAAAGCGTTGTTGGTGTTGAAGCCTTAATTCGCTGGGAGCACAATGATAAATGGATTTCACCCGCAAAATTCATACCTATCGCAGAAACAACCGAGCAAATAGTCCAGATAGGAGATTTAGTTTTACAGCGTGTAATTAGTGATATTAATCGCTCACCTGCACTTCAAAGAATCAAAGTTGCTGTAAACTTTTCAGCTAAACAAATTATTAAGCCTGATTTTCTAAACAACTTAATTGATCAAATAGCAAATAGCGCTGCTCAATTTAATAACTTTACAGTAGAGGTCACTGAATCATCTCTTCAGGATAAATCACTTGTAAGTCAAACTCTTCAGGCTGCTATGAACAAGGGAATTAACATTGCTATTGATGACTTTGGGACTGGTTACTCTAGCTTATCATCTCTTGCGAACCAGCCATCAAACATCATTAAAATTGATCGAGAATTCACCTTTGGCGCAGAGATACCTTCAAAAGAGCAACGCCTATTAGATACAATAATCAATGCCTGTATCGATTTAGATAAAGCTGTCGTAGTGGAAGGTGTCGAAGGTAGAGAATTGATTAGTTATTTAAGAAAGTATAAAGAGATTAGGATCCAAGGATATTTTTATTCAAAGCCCTTACCTTTGGAAGAATTAATCGAATACATCCACAACCATAAAGTAAAAAAACTATAGGCAACAAGCCATTTATTTCAACAATTACAAATTTCACGTAATCTTAAACACATAGCTTAATTTTAAAATTAAGCTTTCTCTCATTCTTTCATGAAGTGAGACCAACTAACGTAAAAATAAAACACGCCAATTAAATATCAATTTCCACTATTTTTATTCAAATTTAAATAAAAATCCGGCTTTATGCTGTTTTTAAGAGTTTAAGATTAATTCGACTTTAACGTTGAACATTAACTCTTAAGAGGTTTAAAAATGGAACTAACCAACCAATCAAGCATTGTTGAAGCACCAACTATCACTAAAAAAATGTCTACAGCTAAAAAAGCGACCATCGCACTGATGGTATTCTTTTTAGCTCTGTTAATTTCACAAGGTGTAATGGCTGCGGCCCCAACTTCTGGTGACTTCCTATACGGAGTTTACAATGAAGTAGTTGGCTGGTTAACCGGCGCACCTGGCATCATCATTTCAATTTTCACATTTGGCTTTGCTGCTTTCCAAGGCATTATGAAGCAGAACTATGCTACTTGTGTGGGTGCATTCCTTATCGCACTGCTATTTGCAAATGCACAAGATGCTGTTGAGTACTTCCTAACTGCTTCAGTTGGAGTGCTTTAAACCATGGAAACGCCCAATCGCTACCGCTGCAAGACCCACATCAACCAACCGCTATTAATCTTGTTTGTATTTACTAAAGAACAAGTAATACCGTTGATGGCCGCGGTAGCGATTGGCATGGTGACAAAACAGACCTTTTTCCTTGTATGCCTAGCCATGACATACATTTATATCTCTCAAAAGGTTAAAGGCCGATTCCCTAAAGCCTATGTTAAACACAAGCTTTGGTCTTATGGGTTCATCTTAACCAATCAAAGCAAATCAATTGCAGATCCAGTTAAACGTACATACCACCGCTAAGGCAAGAAAATGCTTGATGATAAATCCGCTTCAGTTCGAAGCTTTAAATCGATGGTTGCATCTAACAACATAAGCCGAGTAGCTAACCTATTTTTATCGATTACAGTTGCTTTAAGCGCTTTAACACTGTTTTTCAAAGACAGTGAAGTCGTTGTTATCCCAGAACAGAATTACTTTGGTGAGCTTACAATTCAAGGCGATAAAGCTAACCAGAATTACCAACAAGCATGGGCCTACAGCGTTTCTACTCTAATAGGCAACATTAACTCGCAAAACATCGATTTTGTAAAAAAGATAATGATGAAAATGTTATCTCCACAACTACAAGTTGAAATCGAGCCAATGCTGGATAAGCAAGCTGAAATGATAAAAATGCGTGATATACGACAAGTTTTTATTGCTGACGACCTAATTCATGAGCCTGAAACTGATTTAATCACCATTTGGGGCCAAAAAATCACTTTCATTGGTGGAGAACCCAAAGCAGATACGAAGTGGAGCTACGAATTTAAGATCACCGCAAGAAATGGAAGACCTAAAATCACCCACTTAGATCAATATCCGGGCACCCCAAGAAAACGAAAACAAGCGATGGAAGCGCGTGGCGATGCTGAACCGGGAACTTTAGAGTCGCAACCTTACTATGACAGTGAACTGGAGATAGGGGTGCTAGAAGCTGCAAAAGATCTGAAAGTGAAAGAACAACAGGAGAGCAACTAGATGAAAATGAAATCAATACTTTTAGCCATTGGTTGTGCGTCTAGTACATTCACCTTCGCTAATGATGCAACTGAAAATCCAAGCGATACATTCAAGCTACCAACAGAGGTAGTAAATGAACAACCTATTCCGGTTACAAAGCAAGCTATATTCGAAGCGGCAAAAAACGGTATTAAATTAGATAGTCGAAGCGAGCCTGTAATGAAAACAGTCTCCCCTCAAGATGAAATCAATCAAATTGCCGATAACGTAAAACCAAACGGAATGATGAATGAAGCTGATTTTGACCAGTACCAGCAGCCACAAACTGCACAGTCAATTCGTTCAGGTAATGGGTACTCATTCCTAGATATCGTTAAATCAAAATACAAGCCAACCCAAAACCTTAGCAATCTTGAACCGGGCGCTAATATCGCTGTACCTGTAGCTGTCGGCTTGACGAATCCAATCATAACTAATTTTAAGATGGTTGCTGCTAGAACCCACGACGAAGAATCAGTCATTGAATTAGAAGATGGCCGTTTATACATCACTTTAAACTCACTTAAGCCTGTTGCTTTAATGTTGTTTGAAGAAGGTGTTCCAGAGTCAATGATTAACCTTACATTGGTACCAATGGAAGCGATGCCGGTTGTTGTAAATGTCGGTGTGAATCTTTCAAAAACGATGCAATACAAAGGCGCAAATCACAGAGCGGAAATAAAAGAGCAAGAAGCATTAGCTGAAGCGTCTTTAACTGAAGGCCACGTCGCAAATGTTGAAACAGAACGAGTAACGCGTATTAAGCAAATTCTAAAACCTGTTGGTAAAGGTGAAATACCACAAGGTTTTTCACTTTCTCATGATGTATCAAAAGCGATGCACCAACCTTGCGGCTTAACCATTAGTCAGCAAGTACTACAGCGAATTGTCGGTCCAAGAGAAGTTGTTGATGTAGTCAGAGTCCAAAATACAACTACACGCCCCTATACAATTCGTGAACAAATGTGCGAGTCACGTGATGTTATGGCCGTTGCCATTTACAACAAATCACTACTGCAACCTGGCGAAGCAACAGAAGTTTATATCCTGCGAGACAAATTGCGCGAAAGCATTGTTAACACTAACTCTAAACGTCCTCGTGTAATCAACTAAGGCTGGTGGAAATGAGCATTAAAAAACAATGGGAAAATCCCAAAGTTAGAAAGTTTGCAGCAATACTGGTGATTATTCCTATTGCGTTCTTTGGTTATAAGTCGATGTCTTCTAATGATAATAAAACCAGTCTGCAGGACAGAATTGCAGCAAGACAAGCTGAAGACCGCCTTGATGGAAAGGGTAAAGTACGCGGGCTATTTGATTCAGAAAGCATTGCTAACATCGATAAAAACGAATTCGACGAAATCTATGATAAGTCTGTAGACTCAATTCGCAGAAAAGAACGTGAGGTATATACAGAAAAAGAGCGTGTACTTGAGATGGTTCAGCAACAGCAGCAAAGCCTTGATGACCTGACGCTAAAATTGAAAGATTACGAGCGCCAACTGGAAGTGCGCGATAGAGCATATGCAAATACCCAACAAAATAGGCAATCAAATGGTGGCTCACGCTCAAATTACAATCCTTCATACTCTGGTACAGAGCAAGGGCAACAAGCGGTAGCTAATGCACCACAACAGTACGATGAGAGGATCTTTGACAGAACCCCCACTCAGCTTGTTACTGCAAAACCACAAATTGAAGGCCGTGTAATTAGAACTATCACCCAACGCAGCGTTCGAAGCATTAAGAGTTCGGGTGTTGTTGAAGAAAAACAGCAAAAAGATTTGTTGATCACACAACAAAGTCTAAAACCTGAAAAAGAGGTCCAAAAGAAAAGCGATCCAAATGAAGGTGGACTAATTGATTCTGACGAAGGCGTTGTTTATTTGCCTGCAGGCTCATTCTTCTCTGGTGTTTTACTTACTGGTTTGGATGCTCCAACACAGCTTGCAGCCAAATCTTCTCCTATGCCGGTTGTTATCCGAGTTAAAAAAGAAGCTATCTTGCCTAACCATTTCACTTTAGATATTCGCGAGTGTCACGTTATTGGCCAAGCTATCGGGGATTTATCAAGCGAAAGAGCGCATATCCGCGCACAATCAATTACATGTGTACGTAATGACGGTAAGAGTGTTGAAAGCGCGATTCAAGCGAATGCAGTTTCTGACTTTGATGGCAAACTTGGTATAGCCGGCAGACTTGTTAGCAAAAATGGCAACCTCTTAGCAGGCTCTATGGCAGCTGGATTTATGAGTGGCATTTCTGAAGCTGTTGCTCCTCAACGAACTACATCAATCAATACGTCTGGTGCTGATAGGGCGGTATGGGAATCAGTAGACTTAGGCTCCGTTGCTTCCGCTGGTGTGTTCCAAGGCTCAGCTGATGCTATGGATAGACTAGCTGAATACTACATCGCTTTAGCAGAACAGATTCACCCAGTAATTGAGATATCACCGGGACGTTCAATTACATTCGCTGTGCTATCTGGCACTAAACTCAAATTAGGTGATTAAACAATGAATGACTATATAAAAATGATTCTAATAAGCCTAGTTATGTCAGCCTTAGCATTTTCCGCCGGTGTATCTTACACAAAAGCAGTAAGCGAAAAATCGATGATTGAGATAACTGATTTACTTGCAGGTTATGCGAAAGTTCAAACGTTTAATCCAGAAGAGATTTCAAAGCGCATTACATCAGAGGGGGCTACACCTGCAGAGCTGGCATCTTATATCGAGCGTTATATTAAACTCCATCAGCTCAAAGGTGTAATGCTTATTGATGAAAGTTATGTAGTTGCAAAGCCTAATTTCTCATCATCTGCTACGCTTACTATGAGCGAGCTAAATAACCTTAGTGAAAAGTACAATATTAAAACTGAAATAGATTATGGCTCACTCCTTAGTGAATTCAATAAAACAATTAAAAGCGCCAAGAATTACACAAATTAGATCCCAACTAAAAACCGCCTCATCATTTTGTAGGCGGTTTTTTTTGATCTAAACGGACGCTGACAGCTACCTCTAAGTAGCTAGTATTCACCTTCAACTCTGATTTAAATAGCTAAGCTGATTCCAGTTCATAACACTGCTGTTTAAGCCAACGACCTAATTTCATAATATCAGGTTGCCTAGCTCGTGTTTCCTTATAGACAAAATAGAAGTTATCTCCGGTAATAAGCTCGTGCATAGGTATGCGTACAAGACTATGCTGGCGATCCTGATCATCTATCATGTAATTACTAATGAGGGTAATTCCCAAATTATATCGAGCCGCTTCAGCGGCAAGTAAGACATGACTAAATTGATTAATTTTGACGTCTTTAGGTAATTCAAATTTACCACTCATACACCAACGTAACCAGTCGTCACCAAGACTTTCATTGGTATCTGAGTATTGTACTGATAATAACGGATGTTGCCATAATGATTCAGGTAGAGGCTTATTTCTTAACTGCTGCCAAAGCTTTTTTCCACACACGGGATAAAGTTTTTCAGTAAACATGAATTGATTGACAAAGTTACGTTCCGGTGGATTCACTGAAATAAAACAATCCGCAAATTGGTCATTATAATCCGGTTGATCCCCGACCATATTTAAAGTTATTTCTATTTCTGGGTGCTGATTTCTAAAATCTTCTAACTTCGGTATCAACCAGTTCACCGCCACAGAGCTATATAAAGCCAAACGAAGATTGCCTGATT
>NZ_JAKGAW010000061.1:0-21430 GCF_021532475.1 Pseudoalteromonas sp. APAL1
AGAAGAAGAAATTTATAACATCAGTTACTGGAAAAAGCAGGAGTATTGAATTATTGATTGAAAAAGATCAGTTACCTGAATTTAAGTAGGGGCAACTGATCAAAATATATGTGAAAGAGTACTAGGTGCTAGGTGCTAGGTGCTAGGTGCTAGGTGCTAGGTGCTAACAGCATAATGTTGGTTTGGATTTGTAAAGGGGTTAGGCAAAAAGAAAGACCTGATCACTTTTCTCTAACTTTCTCCAACAAAAAAGCCGTTGCATTGCTGCAACGGCTTTTTGACATTTGAATTTAATTGATTACAACTAATAAAGTTTGTGACAGTTTCGCTAGGCTTTTTTTAGGGCTTATCGGCCAAATTTGCATCACTTATCAACCCTTTTTCGCCGTATTTTTCAGTCTTATCAAATCTTTTCACTAAAAAGTAATCATCCTCATTCAAAGATGTAGCAAGATCATTATCAACTACGATTATTTGATAGCTGTCTTTTAATGCAATCTCATTCAAATCAACCATTGATTTATAAATCTGCTCGTAAATAGCTGGATCTGATAGACTGCTATCATCTCCATCTTCCCTTGAATATTTCCCTATATTTTGTCCTGGAGTATCCAATAATAAAGTTGCTGGTAAGTACCCTCCATTCTCAAGGAGGTATTTTAATCTAGAAATGTACAAGTACACCGACATTAAAGTCCTAACACCACCCGAAGATATTTTAGAGTAAGTTCTTTCTCTAAAGTTAGGCATAAACTTTTTGTCTATTGAGGAACCGTAAATTCTGGTCAGCTTAGAGCAATCCATAAGATTTTTATAATGTGTAGAAAGCTCCTTAATTATATCATCTGTAGATACTAACTGAGACTCTACTTTTTTAAGGTCAGTTTTCAGCTTTCCAATATGTATTTCTTTACTTCTAATTCTGGAATAAATATCCTCAAGCTTTTGAACTAACTTTGAATTCCTCTCAATCTCTACAAGTCTTTCGGATAATGATCGCCTTACAGCCTCAGCCCTCGAAATCATTTCAATTATTGGAGATAGTGATTCTAAATTATTCTGTTCAAAATCATATCTAACTGTGCTTAATAGCTTCTTCCTTTCAGTAATATTTTGATCTAATAAGGTAAGATCCAACTTAATTTTATCAATTGCCTTAGAGCAACCAGACAGTCTATTTTTTACGGAGCGCTGTTCAAATTCCAGTTGTTCATTAGTGAGAACCTCGTCATCTAGTTTTATGGCACCACTACATGTAGGACAACTAACTTCTTTTTGGGTTAACTCATGAACACTTAACGAATCCCTCAATATAAGTGAATCTTTAATACAACTAAGATCCTTTTCGTAAGAAGCCTTGAGTCGTTTATAGTCGGTTAGTTTTGCTTTTATTGCATACCTACTGTTTTCAAGATTCTGAATGTTTTCAACTAACTCTTTTATTTCAACGCTGAACTTATCTGAAGTAGATGAAGCAAGTTTACTATTTGTTTTTAGTAATTGGATTTCTTCATCAACAGCTTCTAATTCCACTTTCAATTTAACTGCATCTTCACCTGAGTTTATTTTAGAGTTAGTTGCAGATAAAAACTCATCAATAGACTTTGCTTTGCTGGTAAGTGCTTTAAAAGCTTCGGCTTCTTTTTTGATTTCTTCACTCAATTGCGCTAACTGATCATCATGGACACCATAAACAAATTTCTGTACTTCTACATTTCTGTTGAATAAAGGGCCATTAGCTAAATCCATTAAGTTGTCACTTGCGACACGCTTTTGTTTTAAATGAATTAGCTTCATTAAATCTCGAAAGCTCAACCGACTACTATTTGAGTCATCTTTGTATTTTGATTGTTTAAGCTTTACTTTTGGAATGTCTAAGTAATCAAGTAATATATCTGAAACCCAGCCATCAGGCTCTTGACCTTCGGAAGATGCAGAACATAACAAAGGGTAATGATCATTAATATTTGCATAGGAACATTCATACACCTTAATTAGGTTTACTTTATCTCCTAAAACTCGATTTAACGTTATTACTTTTTGGTTGATTGAAACCTCTAAAACTACACTTCTACCGTATAGTTTAATTTCGTCATTATCTAAGTCACCAAACTTACCACCTAAAGCAAAATCTATAAGGTTAAGAATACTAGATTTACCTGAATCAAGATCTCCCCAAATCAAATTCAATCCAGATTCAAATGTGCATCGATATTCACGCTCAACACCTACTATTATTAGCTTTTTAAATTCCATTTTTATTTTATTCATGAATTCTCCGATACAAGGCTTACTAGTTTGCTTTCGTTAAGTGCTGCGAGCTTCTTCAAGATCGATATATTTTTATCTAAGAATTCTGATGAAGATTTGAAGTCAGGTAGTTCAAGAGCCTCAATCATGCCTTCATCATTGAGGCGCACCTTCTTGGACTCAGTCAAAAGTAAAAAAGGTATTATTGCATCACTCTTGCTTTTGATATCAGAAAATTGATAACCATTTTCATAAAGATCCTGTTGGTAACCATACACACTGCCTAAATCCATAGCATTTGAAATTTTCTTTAAAAGCATTGGATTATTAACAATGAAATACAACAACTCTAACTTCTCTAGAGTCAGAATTTTTCGTCCACTTCTATTTTCAGATAAATTATGAATTAGAAATGATACTAAAAAAACTCTATAAAACCTTTCGTTTCTATAATCAAACAAATCATCTGACCTCATTTTCAATTGAGTCTATTGTTACACTATCACACCAATTTACATCCAAATTTAAGCGATTAGACTCCTGATGCAGAATTCCTTTTTTATGAAGAAAATTAAGGTACTCCACAAGGCAATCTAAAGAACTTTTATCTAATTCAACTATTTTACTATGAATCTCTTTAACAACTTCACTATTTGATTTCACACCTTTACAGGAGCTATAGGTTCTGTACAGACTTATAATTTTACTTCTAAGTTCTTTAAAAACCTCTAGTTCATTTTTCTTAGCAGATTTCATAATAAGCTCTGCATGGAAAAAAGACTCTTTCGCATCTTCTATTAGCCTTTCTTCTACAGATGCTAATACCATTTTAATGACAAAAATTTCTTTATCGTATGAGTGCACATCTGATTCATATTCAACTTGAGTTAACTTTTTTTGTCTATGAGTATGAAGTATCTCCTCTAGATATTTACTTACTACTTTGTAAGTTAAATCCTTAGAGCTTGATGGCTTGCAAATTTCACTATGGCTAACTTGCAATGTTTTAGATTTGAACTTTTTAACCGTATTCGGGGTAGCACTTAACTTTCCAACACACTCGTCATGTAGCGCTTCTACGTAGTAGCTTTTTGGCAAGTCATCAAAGCTTTCAACCCAAAGATCATTTAATGTTGTCATATCTTCATTTAAAGGTTGTAGCTCTCTAGCATTCACATTAATAGGGCCAAGGATTACAGCAGGAAATGATCCTCTGTGAGGTGTAGCCAAAGAAATATAACCAATTACTGGTATTTGAATATCTTCATATTCTTCAGCCAAGTGATTTAAGATAAAGTTTTTGCCAATAAGCCCGCCCATACTATGGCAAATAAATACTATACTGTCATAGTTTGCACTTTCGACTTCCAGAAATGTTGCCAACGAATTTGTTAGTGAATTTATGGATGAATTTTTTCTAATTTTTGGTTTGTTAAAAAAAGAGCCTGTATATTTATTAATTAAACCTACAAATGAACTCCCCAAAACATTTTGAGTAAGGTTGACAATTTTTGTAAAGTAGTCGAACTCAATTACATCAATTTGATCGCTTATTTTGCTATCGGCTTGCAATAACTCAGAAAAACTAGCCCCATTTTCATCATTAACCCAAGTACCACCTCCACCAGTGAGACCATGAATCATAACGACAAGAGTTTTACTCATTTTATTAGCTTCCCTAATATAGTAATGCTAGGTATTGCTAATACAAAGTGCATCCCAGCTAATTAATTTACTCTTTAATATCAATAAAATATCATACATTAAATATAAGGGAAAACATGTAAGTTATTCGATGTGTTGGCCAGAAAATACTAGATGTACTGTTGATAAGTCGATAACCATATGAAAAACCTGCAATCATAACTGTAAAATATATGAATTCCTGTTCATTGAGTGTGTGAGCTATGGCATGATTAACCTGTTCATAGATACAGGAATTTTGAATGGCACAAAAGATCTTCAAATCGAGAGTTAATTTACTGGGTAGTTGCAAAGGAATTGTGCTCGGACAGCACTCTCTCAGAACACATGGTCAGGTCTTGCATTTCAACTTTACTCTTACATCTTCACGCGAAATAAATTTCACGTCTACGGTAGCAGGTTTAGCCTAAGCTATGTGCAGGCACAAACTAGCTTATATACGTTTTCCCCTTGCTAACTCGCTCCCTCGCTAACTTGTATTCTTAATCTAACTTCTAACCACTGATATCTAATAACTCTTTTTTCTGCGTTAAAACGCCTCCTACAACACGCATCTCGAAACTCGTTCCTCGCGACTTTCCCCTCGCAACTCACTAACTTGTATTTTTAATCTGACAGCTGACGGCTGAAAGCTGATAGCTTTTCTCCAACAAAAAAGCCGTTACATTGCTGCAACGGCTTTTTGGCATTTGAATTTAATCAAACCTTAGTCACGGTATGTCTCAACCGCTGGGCATGAACAAACTAGGTTACGGTCGCCGTATACGTCGTCGATACGGGTTACTGTAGGCCAGAATTTGTCTTTTGCTACGCTTGGTACTGGGAATGCTGCGTAGAAACGGTCGTATGCACGATCCCACTCATTGCCTAGTACGTCTGCTTGTGTGTGCGGTGCAAACACTAGCGGGTTGTTTTCAATTGACCATTCGCCAGATGCGATACGGTCGATTTCTGACTTGATTGACACCATTGCTTCGATGAAACGGTCGATCTCAACTTTAGACTCAGACTCAGTTGGCTCAATCATTAGTGTGCCAGCTACTGGGAATGACATAGTTGGTGAATGGAAGCCGTAATCTTGTAGACGTTTAGCTACGTCCATTTCTGTAACGCCTGTTTGCTCTTTAAGTGGGCGTAGGTCAACAATACACTCGTGCGCAACGCGGTTGTTACGGCCACGGTATAAAATTGGGTAGTGCTCGCTTAGCTTCTCAGATAAGTAGTTAGCGTTCACGATAGCCATTTCTGTTGCTTGTTTTAAGCCTTCAGAGCCCATTATGGCAATGTATGCCCACGAGATTGGTAAAATAGCTGCTGAGCCGTAAGGAGCAGCAGAAACCGCACCGTTACCGATGTTTGTGCCAGCAACATTAATTACGCTGTGGTTAGGCATAAATGGCGCTAGGTGAGATTTAACACCGATAGGGCCAACACCTGGACCACCACCACCGTGTGGAATACAGAATGTTTTGTGTAGGTTAAGGTGCGATACGTCAGAACCGATTGAACCTGGGCTTGTAACACCTACTTGCGCGTTCATGTTTGCGCCGTCCATGTACACTTGACCGCCGTGCTGGTGCACGATGTCACAGATTTCACGAATTGTTTCTTCGTAAACACCGTGTGTAGATGGGTAAGTGATCATGATACAAGATAGGTTTTCAGATACCTCTTCGGCTTTCGCTTTAAGGTCTGCCATATCAACGTTACCGTTTTTATCACAGTCAACAACCACGATTTTCATGCTTGCCATTTGTGCAGACGCTGGGTTTGTACCGTGCGCTGAACTTGGGATCAAACATACGTTACGGTGACCTTCACCGCGTGACTCGTGATATTTACGAATCGCGATTAAGCCTGCGTATTCACCTTGTGCACCTGAGTTAGGTTGTAGTGAAACTGCATCGTAACCTGTGATGTTTACTAACCAATCATGTAACTCAGTCATCATGATTTGGTAACCCGCTGCCTGATCAAGTGGGCAGAATGGGTGTAGGTTTGCAAACTCAGGCCAAGTGATTGGGATCATCTCAGCTGTCGCATTAAGTTTCATCGTACATGAACCTAATGAGATCATTGAGTGGTTAAGCGCTAAGTCTTTGTTCTCTAGGCGCTTGATGTAACGCAACATTTCAGTCTCGCTGTGGTACGAGTTGAAGTTAGGGTGCGTTAAAATTTCGTCATCGCGTACTAGGCTTGCAGGAATTGAGTTGCTGCCGTTTACTTCGATTTCGTTTGCTAGTGCGTCAACGCTTAGGCCGTGATCTTCACCTAAGATGATGTCGAATAACTCAGCTACGTCTGCACGAGTTGTTGTTTCTGATACAGAAATTGAGTATTCTCCTGCGCGGTTAGACGCAAAGTTAACGCCGTTTGCTACTGCACGTGCAACGATTTCGTCTTTGTTATCTGCAACAACAGTTAGCGTATCAAACCATGTATCGTGCTTAAGGTTTAAGCCTTTTGATTTTAAGCCAGCCGCTAAGATGTCTGCAAAACGGTGGATACGCTCAGCGATAGTTTTAAGGCCTTGTGGACCGTGGTAAACCGCATAGAACGCTGCCATGTTCGCTAGTAGTACTTGCGCTGTACAGATGTTTGAGTTGGCTTTTTCACGACGAATGTGTTGTTCACGTGTTTGCATTGCCATACGCAGTGCGTCGTTACCTAAACGGTCTTTAGAAACACCGATAATACGACCAGGTAGTGAACGCTTGTACTTGTCGCGTGTTGCGAAGAATGCAGCGTGTGGACCACCGTAACCCATAGGTACACCAAAACGCTGTGCTGAACCAAGCACTACGTCTGCACCTAGCTTACCTGGTGCTTTAAGCAGTAATAAGCTCATGATGTCTGCAGCAACACAGGCAATCGCTTTTTTGCTTTGTACGCCAGCGATTAAATCGGTTACGTCTGTAATTTCACCGGTTGTTGATGGGTATTGGAATAAAGCACCAAAAATGTCGTGGTCTAGTGCTTCAGCTGCTTTGCCAACTATAACGTCAAAACCGAACTGCTCTGCACGTGTTGCAACAACGTCGATTGTTTGTGTGTGCACGTCATCAGCGATGAAGAATGCATTTGCTTTAGACTTAGCAACACGCTTTGCAAGGCCCATTGCTTCTGCTGCAGCCGTTGACTCGTCAAGTAATGACGCGCTTGCTAAATCAAGACCTGTTAGGTCTAGGGTCATAGTCTGGAAGTTTAATAATGATTCTAAACGACCTTGTGCAATCTCTGGTTGGTATGGTGTATACGCAGTGTACCAGCCTGGATTCTCAAGTACGTTACGTAAAATTACGTGTGGTACGTGAGTTGGGTGGTAGCCTTGACCGATGTATGATTTGAACACTTTATTTTTGCTTGCTACTGATTTTAAGTAGCTTAGTGTTTCAACTTCAGTGCGGCTTTCGCCAATTGATAAACCTTGCTCTAAGCGAATGCTTGCAGGTACCGTTTGACCGATCAGCTCTTCAACACTCGATACTCCAAGAGCGCTCAGCATGTCGCTTACTTGCGCTGGGCTTGGCCCAATGTGACGGCGAATAAAATCTTGCTTTTGCTCTAATTGTTCAAGAGATTTGGCGTTTGACATTTGTCCAGATTCCTATGATCCAAAAAAAAGTGGTTACTGCCAATGGGTAACTGGCAATAACTTAAAAACGTGTTGATTTAGTAACTTACAGCGTATGGAAACGTAAGCTATAAAATCATAAAAGCCCCTGTGAAACCCAAGCTACGCATTTAATTAGCTGGGGATCTAGACGGGGCTTTTAGTCGGCGTGACTAATTAATTAGTCTTCGTCGATTGTGTTAGCGTAGCCTTCAGCGTCTAACAGGTTATCAAGCTCTGATGTGTCAGATGCTTTGATACGGAATAACCAACCGTCAGTGTACGGGTCGTTATTTACTGTTTCAGGCGAATCTTCAAGATCTTCGTTGATTGCAACGATTTCACCACCGATTGGTGCGTAGATGTCTGATGCTGCTTTTACAGACTCAGCTACTGCACAGTCTTCACCCGCGTCAACTTCGTCACCAACTTCTGGTAATTCAACGAATACCATGTCGCCAAGAAGTTCTTGTGCGTGCTCAGTGATACCTACAGTAAACGTACCGTCACCTTCGTCGCGAACCCACTCGTGTGAAGTAGCATATTTTAATTCGCTTGGGATATTGCTCATCTTTTTGTTCCTTTGGTTCTGTTACCAATCATGCTAACAACTCAACATGATTGGCATTATTAGGTGATAACACCAAATTTTTTATAGTTTAGATAACTGATTTGCCGTTACGTACAAAGCAAGGTTTAACAACCTTAACGTTAACCAGTTTTTTACGCATCTCTACTTGGGCTGTTTCGCCAGTTGAACGCGGAACGCGTGCTAGCGCAACACTGTGACCAAGAGTTGGTGAGAATGTACCAGAGGTAATCACCCCTTCACCACCTTCAACGATGACTTTTAAACCGCTACGCAATACGCCTTTTTCTTCAAGCACTAAACCAACTAGTTTGTCTGTGCTCTTGTCAGCGCGTTGCTGTTCTAATACTTCACGACCGATAAACTTACGATCTTCTGGCTCCCATGCGATTGTCCACGCCATGTTTGCAGCAAGTGGAGAAACACTTTCGTCCATATCTAGGCCGTAAAGGTTCATACCTGCTTCAAGACGTAACGTATCACGTGCACCTAGACCAGCTGGCGCTACGCCTGCGTCTAGAAGTTGTTGCCATAAATCAGCAGCTTGATCGTTAGGTACTACGATTTCATAACCATCTTCGCCAGTATAGCCTGTTGTCGCAATAAATAAATCACCTGCCTGCACACCAAAGAAAGGCTTCATACCTTCAACAGCAGCTTGTTGCTCTGCGTTAAGTACTGTTGCTGTTTTAGCACGTGCGTTAGGGCCTTGAACGGCAATCATTGCAAACTCAGGACGCTCAGTAACCGTTACGGCGAAATCAGCCGAAACTTTAGCTAAATGCGCTAAATCTTTTTCACGTGTTGCTGAGTTAACAACTAAACGGTAGTTCGTTTCTGAGAAGAAGTAGATGATAAGGTCGTCAATTACGCCGCCTTCTTCGTTAAGCATACCTGTGTAAAGTGCTTTACCCGGTACAGTTAACTTAGCAACGTCGTTTGCAACTAGCTTACGTAAGAACGCTTGTGCTTGCTCGCCTTGAATATCGACAATAGTCATGTGAGATACGTCAAACATACCTGCATCTGTGCGAACCGCATTATGCTCTTCGATTTGTGAGCCGTAGTTGATTGGCATTTCCCAGCCGTGAAAATCAACCATTTTTGCGCCAGCTTCAAGGTGCTTAGCATGTAAAACTGTTTTAGAAGTCATAATATTCCTTCACTTTTAAATTAACCCACAAGTTGTGGGGCGTGGCCTCAATTTAATGAGGGGGAATAACATGGGCGGCGATTATACATTAGTTGCACAGTTGTCACACCCAAATTGCGATTTTGTAACTAAAAAACAGCTAAACACCCAAGTGCGTAGCTGTTTTAAAAATTTTATGTTTTAAGCAACGTTGGCTAACGCTAAATCAAAGCCGAGCTGCTGTAAGTGCGTTTGCCATTTATCAAGCTCTGCTTGGCGCGCCACCAGCTGAAATTGCTGTGTTGCTTGGTTATCTATGGCGGTAATGAATACCTCACCGCTTTGTGCACCATAACAGCTGCGCATGTCTGATAAACGCAGCCCAGGCGTTAGCTTAAAGCTGTCGACCAAGGCGTCAAACGCTTGCTCACCACTTAGGGTTAGCGCGCTTAAATCGTCACGCATTACATAATCAATGTCGTAACGAAGTTGTTGCTCATTAATAAGCGACTGTAATTGCACGCTGGCATCTTTACCTAACACAAAACGAAATGCGGTTTCGTTAAAGTAATACAGGGCATAAGCGTAGCTGCTTGTTAGGTCATCGTCTAATGAACTACGTAAGCCTAAACCGCTAGCGGTTAGCTTATTAATATCAAGACCTAAAATAGCCGTTAAAAATGGGATTGCTTCAGTGCCACTAAAGTCCATAATGGCAGTATCGTTATTAGCTTGTAGCACGTTGTCTGCTGGGGTCTCAGCTTGGCTGTGGCGAGCAAACATTATTGGCGTAAAAGTCATATGTGACACCTATCAATCATTAATGGCTGAAGTATATTGCGCCGTGCTAGCAACAACAAATTGTAATTATTTATCAATTGATAAATAATGCTTATATACATAGCCCTATAAATAGAATTTTTTAATGAAAAACATTTCTACCGATAGTTTACGTACTTTAGTCACTGTTGTTGAAGTTGGCGGATTTGCCAAAGCAGGTGAATTATTAGGGCTATCGCAACCGGCTGTGAGCTTACAAATAAAGCGCCTTGAAGACATGCTGGGCCATAAGCTGTTTAAAAAGCAAGGCCAGCGCCAAGTGCTTAATCAGTATGGCGAATTACTTATGCCATTAGCGAAGCAAATGCTGCAACAAAACGATGCTATTTTGCAGCAGTTCACTAGCGAAAACGTGACCGGTAAAGTGCGCTTGGGGATCCCCAGTGAATTTGCTGCACGTATTTTACCGTCGATCATTGGTGACTTCGTGGCCCTCTACCCTGATGTATCGCTCGAAGTGCGCTCTCGTTTGAGTAAGCATTTATTGTCGGTCTCGCGCCAAGATCAATTCGATTTAGTACTGGCATTAAACGAAGAGCTAGAATCTGCCAAATTCCCTATTTTTATGCAAGACCAACTCGTATGGGTGGGTGATTTAAACCTTGCACAGAACGATGTGGTAACGCTTGTAACCGCCCCCGAGGGATGTATTTATCGCCGCCGCGCAATCGAAGCACTACAAAGTGCGGGTATTAAATACCGCATTGCCTACAGTAATGCCGACTTAACCGGCCTAACTGCGGCGTTAAAAGAAGGCTTAGGCATTACGGTACTCGCAAAAAGCACCGTACCGAATGAGCTTAACTACCAACTACAAACCAAAGACCTCCCTGAGCTTGGTCAAATCGGTATTAGTTTAATTAAACGCACCGACGACCCCGGCACCGCCGTAGATAAACTCGCCGAATTCATCGCCCTACGTTTGACGTAGGTGTGAGTTTTCAAAATTGTAAAAACGATTTTATATCTCGTAATTCAATGAATACTCACAAAGAGGTATAGAGACGCTGCGTTTTAGAGGAAAGTAACTAATAGTTTTATTGGGTTACTCATTCACTTCTCATTATTTTCTCTTTGTGCAAAAGAATACTGAACCATAGAGAGCACCGAGGCGCTTCGCGCTACATAAAAAAAGTAATACTCACAAAGAGGAAAAGAGACGCTACGCTTTAGAGTTAAAACTACATAATCTTATGGTCTTTCTCATTCTTTTCTCATTATCTTCTCTTTGTGCAAAAAATAGTGAAACGTTGGGTTTCGCTCCTCTCTACCCAACCTACGAGCTAATAAATCAAGCACTGTAAGTCGTCATTTATGGCGACACATAATAGTTAAAATTGACGGGCTAAAGCCCGACCTACGACTTACCCGTTGATTTGAGGAATATCGCACGAAATAAATTTCACGCCTACAGGTGAGCATTTCAATTTAACTATGCGCAGGCACAATCTAACTAAAGGTTATAGCTTCTTTCTCCTTTACTCTTTCTAACTCGCTAACTTTTGAATCTGATAGCTGATGGCTCGAGACGTTGTGTTTCGCTCCGCCTATTAAGTTTTACTTAACACCACCCCAAACCCGATATCGTAATACAATACTACTGTATTTCTTATAAGTGATTTAATTCATAAACTTACAGTTCATACCTGTTTTATTACAAATAGGATTGATTCGCATTATTTTACATGTTTTAATTGCGCCGGTTAAAAAAATCTAAACATACACAGGACACACAATGACACCTAAGTTTATTGTTTCTACGCTTTCGACTGCGGTCGCTTTATCTTTAAGCGCTAATGCTTTTGCAAAAGATGTAACTAAAGAAGAGAAAAACTTCGAGCAAATCACTGTAATTGGCTCTGCATCTGCAATTAACGATATTCCTGGCTCTGCTACTTTTATTGATGAGCAAGAACTAGAAAAGTTTGAATATACTGATATCTCTCGTGTTTTAAGTGCTGTACCAGGTGTATATGTACAAGAAGAAGACGGCTATGGCCTTCGTCCTAACATCGGTATGCGTGGTACGGGTACGGGTCGTAACGACAAAATCTCAGTAATGGAAGATGGTGTACTTGTAGCACCAGCACCTTACTCAGCGCCTTCTGCTTACTACTTCCCTACTATGGGTCGTATGGAGTCAATCGAAGTACTTAAAGGTGCAGCTTCTGTTAAGTATGGCCCACGTACAACAGGCGGTGTTTTAAACTTAGTTTCTCGTAGCTTACCAACTGAAGGGTCTAAAGGTTTACTTAACGCTGAACTTGGTAGTGATGGTTTCTACAAAGGTCATGCTTACTTCGGTAAAAAGAAAAACAATGCTGCGGGCCTTGTAGAAGTATTTACTTACGGTGCAGATGGCTTTAAAGATTTACCAGTAGGTAGCGACAACACAGGCTTCGAAAAGAACGATTTCTTATTAAAGTTTGGCTTTGACTTTGGTGATAACGAAGCACACAGCCTAGAAATGAAGTTAAAGTACTCAGACGAGCGCTCTGACGAAACGTACATGGGTTTAACTGACGCTGATTACCAAGCAAACCCTTACCGTCGTTATGCTGCATCGCAAAACGATGAAATGAACACACAACACAATGCATACCAAATCAACTATGCATACCGTTTTGGTAAAGGTTACGAGCTACTTGCTACAGCTTACCTAAACGACTTCCACCGTAACTGGTATAAAGCAAGTAAAGTAAGCAGCAGCTACCTTGAGCAATACAGCGAGTTTGAAGCGAACCCAACAAGCGAAGGTATTGAAGGTGTTGGCGTAAAAGCGAATAACCGTGATTACCAAGCGAAAGGCTTACAAACTGAATTCCATATCCCAGCGGGCAACCACTACATCACTGTTGGTGCACGTTACCACGAAGATGAAATGGATCGTTTCCAATGGGAAGACAAGTACACGCTTAACCAAGACCTATCAATGACGCTTACAGAAAAAGGCGTTCCAGGTTCAAACAGCAACCGTTTAGATAGCGCAGAAGCGACTACCCTTTTCATTCAAGATGAGTGGTCACTTGATGCATTAGTTATTAGCGCAGGTCTTCGCTACGAAGACATCACAATCAAACGTGTTGAATGGGCTAAGTCTGATCCAAAGCGTGAAAATGGCCTAACAAAAGACATCAGCAACGACACTGAGATCTTAGTACCATCACTAGGTGCTACTTACACTGTAAGCGATAACCTAACGCTTCTTGCTGGTATTCAAAAAGGTTACGCTCCAGCAGCCCCGGGTAATGCGGATCAAGAAGAAGAAGAGAGTGTTAACATTGAGCTAGGTGGTCGTTACGATTACGCGGGTATTCAAGGTGAAGTAATTTACTTTAACTCTGACTACACAAACATGCACGGTAACTGTACTGCGGCTGTAGGTTGTAGCGATGACAACATTGGCGATCAATACAACTACGGTGAAGTATCTGTGTCTGGCTTTGAGCTAAGTGCAGGTAAAGTGTTTGCTACTAACGCAGCTTCGTTCCCTGTTCGCTTAACTTACACTTACACGGATTCTGAGTTCGACAACGCGTTTGAATCAGATCTTTGGGGTAGCGTAGAAAAAGGCGATGCAATGCCATACGTGCCAGAAAACCAATTAGCGCTTTCAGTGGGTGCTGAGTTCTCAAGCTTTGTATTCGATACGCAAATGCGTTATGTGTCTGATGCACACGCAGACTTAACTAGCTCAGGTCGCAATGCAATCGACAGCCGCGTGGTATGGGATTTAGCTGCTAAATACCTAATCGACGACAAACAAAAAGTATACTTAACAGTAGACAACCTGTTTGACAAAACCTACGTTGCAAACCGTGCAAACGGCGGTATTCAACCGGGTAAACCACGTACCCTACAACTAGGTTACAGCTACTCGTTCTAATAAAACGACTTAGCGAAATATCAAAAGCCGTGTGATGAAAATCCCACGGCTTTTTTGTGGGTGAGAGTTAGTGCGATTTTATATCGCGTGACTCAATAGATACTCACAAAGAGGATAAGAGGCGCTGCACTTTAAAGGAAAAACTACATAACTTTATGGTCTTTCTCATTGTCTTCTCATTGTCTTCTCTTTGTGCAAAAGAATATTGAAACGTTGGGTTTCGCTCCGCTCTTCCCAACCTACGAGCTAATGAATCAAGCACTGTAAGTCGTCATTTATGGCGACACATAACCGCTAACATTGACGGGCTAAAGCCCGACCTACGTGTTGCTTTTGTGGTTAAATAAGCATCGCGCGAAATAAATTTCACGCCTACGGATGAGAATTTCAACTCTTTTGTTTTCAATCTGATAGCTGTCGGCTGAAAACTGATCGCTCCAAACCTTGGCTTACGCTACGCTCTACACAACCAACAAGCTTCTTTCTCCTTGAAAACTCGCTAATTTTTACACACAAAAAAGCCGCGGTGATGGGCGTACCGCGGCTTTGTCTAACTTGAAAAATCAGTTTGCTGGGTTACTTCCAGCTTCTCATCTTATGGCCTTTTAAGGCGTAGAATAAAATGAATACATAACTTGGGATCATAACGATGTAAGCGCCTTGTGCGCCTAGGCCTGCTACGTTTCCTAAACCGATTAATAATGGGCCTAGTGCACCACCTGCAATACCCATGATCAATAACCCTGATGCGGTGCCTGTTAAGCGACCTAAGCCAGCTAAAGCCAGTGGCCAAATTGCAGGCCAAACCATAGCATTAGCAAAGCCTAGTAACGCAATGCATAACAATGGGTCTGGTAATTGTGGGCCACCAAATGGCACTAATAATAGGTTTGAAATAATGAACGAGTCATTGCTGCCAAGCACCACTAACAACACGGTAATAATACCGGCAATACCCGACATTAATAACGCCGTTTGTTGGCTCATAAAGCGTGGAATAGTTAAAATACCAATTGCGTAACCAATCAACATACACGCCATGGTGTAAGAGGTCATAACTGAGTAGTCAGCAACGCCAATTTGTAATGCGTACGAGCCAATGGTGTCTGCTGCAATAACTTCAACAGCAACGTATAGCGCAATCCCCACTACACCTAAAACTAAGTGAGGGTGTGCTAGGGTTTCTTTAATTTCGCCTTTGCCGTTTGATGTTTCGTCTTCATCAAATACTAAATCAGGCAATGGTGCAAATTTGGCAAATGCTGCAAATAACATAATTAAAGCGGCAATCAACACATAAGGCATGATTAGGCTATTTGCCATAATGTCTTTTTGTTCTTGCGATAATTTACCTGCGCCATCAACAACACCGCTTACAACTACAGCGGCAAAAATAACAGGCACAATAACACCCGCAAATTTGTTTAATAAGCCCATGATACACACCCGCACAGCGGCTGATTTCTCAGAGCCCATTTTAACCACGTATGGGTTAACAGCGGTTTGTAGTACGGTTTGTCCAACACCTATCATTAATTGTGCAAACAAAAAGATTTCGATCATTTGCAGTTTCGCAGCGGGAATATACATCAGCGCCGATAAAGCCATAATCGCACAGCCAATCGCCATACCATTCTTATAACCAACGCGCTTGATCAGCATAGCCGATGGGATACCGGCAACTGTTACTGCAATATAAAAAGAAGAGATGATAAACGAAGCTTGTAACGGCGAAAGCTCAAGCATTTGCTGCAAAAATGGTGTAATTGCACCATTAAGCCACGTTATACACCCTAAGATAAAAAACATTGAGCCGGCCAATACCATTGGCAGCCAGATGCTTTGTTTTGTGTTGTTGTCACACTCAACCGTTGCTTCCATAATTGTTCTCTTAGTTTAATTATTTTTATTTGGTTGGAAACTAGTATACAACTCAACAGAGCTGTTTAATTTCCATACCAATCACAAAAATTTAATCATACACTAACAAAAATGACAGCGCTATCATTTTGCGTTCATATAAGTGCAAAAAAGCCGCAGCTAATTGCTTAGCTGCGGCTTAAACTAAATAGTAACAACTAGTTAGATGCTATTTACCAATCGCTTCTTTGGCGAACAAATGTTTAATTGGGCCAAGGTTATCAACTAGGCTTAAACCAACACCACGTACGAGTTTTTTCAGTGGGTTAGCGCCTGAAAATAACTCTTTTAAGCCTTGCATCATGGCAATGTGTTTTTGTGCATCAAGCTTGCGAGTACGTTCATAATCACGCAGCGTGCGTACACTTGCAAACTCGCCTTGCTCATTACTTAATAGCTCAATTAAATAAGCGGCGTCTTTTAGGCCAAGGTTCATACCTAAACCAGCTAATGGATGAATGGTATGCGCTGCATCGCCCATTAATACCACTTTGCCCGACACCCACTGCTGGGCATAACGCATCTTAAGTGGAAACGCCATGCGCTCACTTTGCACTTCACATAAACCACATTGGCCATCGAGAGCTGCCATGACCGCTTTATTGAAGTTGTTATCATCAAGCGCTAAAAGTGTGTCGCAATGCTCTGGGTTTGTTGACCAAACAATTGAGTGCGTATTTTTATCTGGCAAGGGTAAAAACGCCAGCGGCCCGGTTGGCAAAAACACTTGGCGTGCTGTGTTGTTATGCTCATCAGCGGTTTTAACCGTGGCAACAATGGCGTGATGATCATAATCTTTAAAAGTAATTGGCATGTTGAATTGCTTGCGAATAGCCGAGTTAGCGCCATCAGCCGCCACTAATAGTTTAGCAATCACAGGCTCGCCGCTTTCAAGAGTAATAAACACATCAGAATCAGTTTGATGAATTTGCTGGTAGCGGGTTTCGAACAATAAAGTGGCATTACTTTGCTTTTCAAGTTCGCTAATTAAAGCGTAGCGAATAATGTCGTTTTCGACGATATGACCCAGCTGCGGTAAGTCGAGATCGTTATGATCAAAATGAATTTTGCCAAAGCTGTCTTGATCACGTACATCCATCGACGTATACGGTGTAGCACGTTGTTTAATGATCTCTGGCCATACATTTAATGACTCAAATAAGCTCTGACTAGCCAGGCTTAATGCGCTCACGCGAAGTGCGTAATCATCACCCGGTAAAGTTTGATTTTTACTCGCATCAATCACCACAACGCTGATATCTGCTTTTGCTAAACCAAGTGCTAGCGTAAGGCCAACACAGCCACCACCGACAATACAAACTTGTGCTTGTTTCATATCCGTTTACCTTGCTTAACCTGACCCATAAGCTGTTTTGCCAGTGGGGTTTTTAACGAGGAGAATAAATCCATTGAGAAAAGACCAATGCTGCGACCAAGCGCAAGCAATCGCGATGAGTTTGAGAACAAACGCACTAGGCTGTCTGTGAGTGTCATCACGGTAGTAATATCTTTACTGCGAGTTTGGCTGTAATAACGAGTAAAAGCGTAATCGCCAAGGTCGCTTCTATTTGCCATATCACACAATAATTGAACATCACGTAGCCCTAAATTAAAGCCCTGTCCGGCAATTGGGTGGATTGCATGGCCTGCATTACCAATTAATACTGTACGGTGGTTGCTCAGTGATTCTGCTTTACCGTACACAAGCGGATAACTTGCACGCATACCGACTTTACTAAATGAGCCACCGCAATAACCAAATGCTTTTTGCAGCGCAGTTAAAAAGGCATCATCTTCAAGTGCCATATGGTGCTCAATTTGCTCAGGCTCCATACACCATACCAGTGAGTATCGGTTGTTACTCATTGGCAACAATGCCATTGGGCCGTGCTCGGTAAAGCGCTCAAAGGCATGATGATGATGACCACCAGCCACTTCGATGTTGGCAATAATCGCCGCTTGCTGATAAGCACGAGTATTAAACTCAATATTAGCCAGTTTACGACTTTGCGAATGAGCGCCATCAGCAATCACCACAAGTTTTGCGCTTAACTGTTCGCCCGAGTTTAGCGTGATGATGGCACAGTCGCTTCGGTATTCAAGCTTGGCAACCGTATCTGGGCAAAACAAACTAACATCTGTACGCGTAAGTTGCTGATGAAGGCTGCGCCCAAATGGGTTCACTTCGACCACATAACCAAGGGCATCATGACCATATTCTTGGCAATCAATATGCGTTTTACCAAAATGACCACGATCAGATACGGTTACTTTTTCAATCGCTGCTGCAAATGGCGCATGGCAATCAAAAGCATTGATTGATTTTAAGTACTGAACAGACTGCTGAGCCAGCGCAATGCTTCTATCATCAAAGCTTGGGTGATAGTCTGCGCTTACTTCATTTGCTTCAATTACAGCGATTGATAACTGTTTATTGCTCTGTTTTAGACCCAGAGCACAACTTGCTCCCGCCATTCCACCGCCGATAATGACAACATCAAACTGCTTTGCCACGCTTGCTCCTAGCCTTTATTTGCTTGCATCACTGCTTCAATGTCACTAATGGTTTTAGGAACCGAAATGGTCAGGTTTTCATGGCCATCTTCAGTGACAAGTAAGTTATCTTCAATACGAATACCGATGCCTTTATATTGCTCTGGTGCTTTTGCATCTTCGCTAATATATAAACCCGGTTCGATAGTTAGCACCATGCCCGGCTCAAATACGCGCTCTTTTTCATCAAGCTTGTATTCGCCAACATCGTGTACGTCTAATCCTAACCAATGACCAAGACCATGCATGTAAAACGCTTTGCATGCTTGGTTTGCCATAAGCTCATCAAGCTCGCCGGTTAAAATACCTAAATCAATAAGTCCTTGCGTTAATACCGTTGAAGCCAGTTCATTGGCTTTAGATAAACTACCGCCCGGCTTAACTTGGCTAAATGCTGCTTCTTGGGCTGCTAATACAATGTTGTAAAGCGCCGCTTGTGGTTCGCTAAATTTGCCATTGATTGGGAAGGTGCGTGTAATATCTGCCGCATAACCTTCAAGTTCACAGCCAGAATCAATTAATACTAAATCGCCATCTTTTAGCTCAGCATCATTTTGTGTGTAGTGCAAAATGTTGGCGTTGTCGCCACTGCCGACAATCGTGCCATAAGCAGGGTGACGAGCACCATTCATTGCATAATGATGATGAAGCTCTGCTTCTAATTGGTATTCAGTTGCGCCTGGTTTGGCAAACTGCATAGCGCGAATATGCCCTTGTGCACTAATTTCGCACGCTGTGCGCATAATGTTTAATTCTGCATCAGATTTAAACAAACGCATCTCATGCACTAAACCACGAATATCTTTAATGGTATGTGGGGCTTTATAGCCTTTTTTAGGTGCGCTGCGAAGTGTGCTTAATAAACCCCAAATTTTTGCATCGAAATTTGCGTAAGTACCTTGTGCATAAAATAAAATCTGCTGGCCGTTCACCAAATCTAATAATTGTTCATCTAGTTCACTAAGTGGGCACGTTGCGTCGAATAAGTACTCAGATTTAGCTTTTTCGAAGCCAATTCGACGGCCATGCCAAATTTCAGCTAGTTTGTCTTTGTTACGGCAAATAAGCGTACTTGGTGTATCGCTCGAAGGGCAAAGCACTAAAACTGCATCTGGTTCGTTAAACCCAGTAAGATAGAAAAAGTCACTGTCTTGGCGAAATGCATATTCAGTATCACGACTGCGTGTTACTTCTCCAGCAGCTGGAATAATAGCCACGCTGTTTTTATCCATCATCGCAAGCAAGCGCTCACGACGGGCTTTAAATTCAGCTTTATCGATAGCAATAGACGACATGCTAAACCTCTGTAATTTGATTAGTGAAGGGTCTTTTTAGTGCTTTTTCCTACAGGCTCTTTACCTAGCTCAGCAAAACATAGCAATGCAGAAACACGCACATACTCAATCACTTCGTGCAGTGCTTGGCTGTCTTCTTCGGTCTCTTCAAACATGGTGTCTAGGCGGGTAATTTCACTAAAGTCGCTGATCACTTCTTTCACATCAGCTGATAACTTGCCGTAATCTTTTTGTTTTAAACCAAAACCAAGCATAAAACCCGATACCCAAGATACTAAGCCATTGGCTAAATCGATCAGTGTTTCATCATCGCTTGGTAAAAATAGGTCAAACTGAAATTCTTCATCACTAAAACTGGCAACAACCTGAGAATACACATCAGCAAAAAATGCTTTTAAATCTTTACTAAAAGCTTGGCCATCGTTGAATACATCACTTAATAAACCTAAGTACTCGTCGGCTTCGATATTGATGCCACAGGCTAATAAACCACTTATCACACCATGGGCTTCTGACGGTGCGACAAAAATTTCATTTTTTTCTAATAACAATTGGGCTTGTTGGTAATCAGGTAACGTGCTCATAACTTTTTCTTTGTTCGGCTAAGTAACGTCATGCTACCACTCGATAAATCGCAACTCCAATTAATTGTATGATTGAGGTCAAAAAGCAATCTGAAAAGTAAATAAGCAGTTAAAGGTGGGGAAAAACTACCCGAACGATCCGCTTTTTTTGCTTCTATGGTTTAAGGATTGAAACTTGTCTTATATACTGAAGGTGTTCCCTAGGGTGCAGGAGCTTGGTTAAGTCCCTGAGCCGATAAATTTTATGTTAGGGTTTCTGTTCGTTTACTATTGTGCAAGCTCGGCATGTACCGAGAAGCCTACGGTAGACCGCAGATCCCCGCCCTGAAACCTCAAGGTTTCAGGACTGACACCGGGCACCGCATACTTGGGGAACACCATTTCTATTTAGTTTCAAGCTATCAGCTATCAGCTATCAGCTATCAGCTATCAGCTATCAGCTATCAGCTATCAGCTATCGAAAATCTTCCATGTAGTTTTTCTTTTATACAAGAGCTTATTATTCTTATTCGCGCGAAATAAATTTCACGCCTACGGTACTAACTTTACTCTTTCCCCTTGCTAACTCGCTAACTTATTTTTATCTGACTCCTGACGACTAATATCTAATATTTCCTATGTGTTGGGTTTCTCTCTACTCTAACTAACCTACGAGCTAATGAGTCAAGCACTGTAGGTCGTCATTTATGGCGACACATAATCACTAACATTGACGGGCTAAAGCCCGACCTACTACTTACCCGTTATTTAAGAAATATCGCGCGAAATAAATTTCACGCCTACAGTACCGGGTTTAGCCATAGCAATGTGCGGGCACAATCTAACTTTACTCTTTCCCCTTGCTAACTCGCTAACCTTATTCTTTTAAACAAAAAACGCGGGATAAATCCGCCGCCACATCGTTACCTGTCGCAGCGGGTTTACCCCGCGTCCTAGAACCTAGTACTCTTTCACATATATTTTGATCAGTTGCCCCTACTTAAATTCAGGTAACTGATCTTTTTCAATCAATAATTCAATACTCCTGCTTTTTCCAGTAACTGATGTTATAAATTTCTTCTTCT
>NZ_JAKGAW010000062.1:0-20679 GCF_021532475.1 Pseudoalteromonas sp. APAL1
CCTGACTATTACATGAGTTTTCGATAAAATCTAGCCAGCTAATAAGAATAGGTAAGGTAATAGTATGAATCGTATAGGTGTATTTGGTGCAAACGGCCGTATGGGGCTGGCACTTTTAGAAGCTGTCACAAAAAAAGAAGATGCAACTTTAACGGGCGCGTATGTTCGTGACAACTCGCCACTTTTAGATATTGCCGTTAATCAATTAAACAGTGCCGCAACAGCTGATGTGTCATTTAGTAAAGAGTCAGATGTAAAAGATACTGATGTGCTGATTGATTTTACCTTACCGGCAGGTATGCGTAGTCATTTAAAAACAGCCGTAGAAAAAAATATCGCGATGGTAATTGGTACCACGGGTCTTAATCAAGACGACATTGATGCTTTAAATGACGCAGCAAAGCATATTCCGATTGTTTTTGCGCGCAATTATAGCGTAGGCGTGAATTTACTGCTTAACTTAGTGCAGACTGCGGCTGTGAAGTTTGGCGATGACATGGACATCGAAATATTTGAAGCTCATCATCGTCACAAAATTGATGCACCTTCGGGCACCGCGCTGGCAATTGGAGAAGCAATTGCAGAGGCAAAAGGCTGGCAACACGATGAAGTTGCACGATTTGACAGAAGCAATGACGAACATGCAAAATCGCAAAATGAAATAGGTTATTCGGTCATGAGAGGCGGGGATATAGTAGGTGAACACACCGCATATTTCGCAACTTCTGGCGAAAGGCTAGAATTAACTCATAAAGCAAGTTCAAGAATGACCTTTGCATTAGGAGCTGTAAGAGCTGCGGGCTGGTTGAAAAATAAACCAGCTGGACTTTATGATATGCAAGATGTGCTTGACTTGAAGTAGTTTAGTTTGATTTTTGGCAGTTTCAGCGAGTTTTTAGTTAATAGCGCTTATTTTTACTATTTTATTAATTAAGATTAGATCTACAAGCTAAATTACTGTAGAATAGCGCCAATTTGCCAAAAATTCATAAATGCGTGTTTCCAATCGCTATAAACGGGCAGTAGAGCAAATGACTTTACTCCCGTTTTTTACTGTTAGGAGGTTAACTTGACTAAATCCGCTCTGTTAGTCCTAGAAGACGGCACAGTGTTTCGCGGTACTGCAATCGGCGCTGACGGCATGTCAGTGGGCGAAGTAGTATTCAATACGTCTATGACTGGTTATCAAGAAATTTTGACTGACCCTTCATACGCGGAACAAATCGTAACTTTGACGTACCCACATATCGGTAATACGGGTACTAACAGCGAAGACGAAGAAGCGGGTCAAATCTGGGCTAAAGGCCTAGTGATCCGTGATTTGCCACTGCTAGCAAGTAATTTCCGTAACGAGCAATCGTTAAGTGATTACTTAAAAGAACGCAATATCTTAGGTATTGCAGACATCGACACTCGTAAATTAACACGTATCTTACGTGATAAAGGCGCTCAAAATGGTTGTATCATCGCGGGCGACGAGTTAGATGAGAAAAAAGCGCTTGAAGCTGCGCAAGCCTTCCCAGGCTTAAAAGGCATGGATTTAGCAAAAGTTGTCTCAACCAAGGAAAATTTTGAGTGGCGTGAATCAAGCTGGACATTAGGTTCAGGCTTTAAAACGCTAGAAGCAGCAGACGAGAAGTTCCACGTTGTTGCTTATGACTTCGGTGTTAAACGTAATATCTTACGTATGTTAGTAGACCGCGGTTGTAAATTAACCGTAGTGCCTGCACAAACATCAGCAGAAGACGTATTAGCACTTAACCCAGACGGTATCTTCTTATCAAATGGCCCTGGTGACCCTGAGCCGTGTACATACGCGATTGAAGCAATTAAAACTTTCCTTGAAACAGACACGCCAATTTTTGGTATTTGTTTAGGTCACCAATTACTTGCTCTTGCGTCAGGTGCACAAACAGTAAAAATGAAGTTCGGTCACCATGGTGGTAACCACCCAGTTAAAGATCTTGACCGCAATGTTGTTATGATCACAGCGCAAAACCACGGTTTCGCAGCTGATGAATCAACATTACCAGCGAATTTACGTGCAACGCACGTTTCACTATTCGATGGCACGCTACAAGGTATTCACCGCACAGATAAACCAGCATTTAGCTTCCAAGGTCACCCAGAAGCAAGCCCTGGTCCACACGACGCGGCACCATTATTCGACCACTTCATCGACTTGATGCAAGCACGTTCAAACTAATTTAACCGGAGTAACAATGCCAAAACGTACCGACATAAAAAGCATTCTTATCTTAGGCGCAGGCCCGATTGTAATCGGTCAAGCTTGTGAATTTGACTACTCTGGTGCACAAGCGTGTAAAGCACTACGAGAAGAAGGCTATCGAGTTATTCTTGTAAACTCGAATCCTGCAACTATCATGACTGACCCTGAAATGGCTGATGCGACGTACATCGAACCAATTCACTGGGAAGTGGTAGAGAAAATCATTGAAAAAGAAAAGCCAGATGCAGTACTTCCTACTATGGGTGGTCAAACTGCATTAAACTGTGCACTTGATTTAGATAAGCACGGTGTATTGGCTAAACACGGCGTTGAGTTAATCGGTGCAACTGCTGATGCAATCGATAAAGCTGAAAACCGTGAGCGTTTTGACGCTGCAATGAAAAACATTGGTCTTGAGTGTCCGCGTGCAGAAATCGCTCACTCAATGGAAGAAGCACACGATGTACTAAGCCGCATCGGTTTCCCATGTATCATTCGTCCATCATTCACGATGGGTGGTACCGGTGGTGGTGTTGCATACAACCAAGAAGAATTTGATGAAATTTGTGAGCGTGGTTTAGATTTATCACCAACAAATGAGCTTCTAATCGATGAATCATTAATCGGTTGGAAAGAGTACGAAATGGAAGTTGTTCGTGACAAAAACGACAACTGTATCATCGTATGTTCTATCGAAAACTTTGACCCAATGGGTGTTCATACTGGTGACTCAATTACGGTTGCACCAGCGCAAACGCTAACAGACAAAGAATACCAAATCATGCGTAATGCATCGATGGCGGTACTTCGTGAAATCGGTGTTGAAACAGGTGGTTCAAACGTACAGTTTGGTGTGAATCCAGTCGATGGCCGTATGGTTATCATTGAGATGAACCCTCGTGTATCGCGTTCATCTGCTCTAGCATCAAAAGCAACCGGTTTTCCAATTGCGAAAATCGCTGCAAAACTAGCAGTAGGTTACACCCTTGATGAGCTACAAAACGACATCACTGGCGGTAAAACACCAGCGTCTTTCGAGCCGTCAATTGACTACGTTGTGACTAAGATCCCACGTTTTAACTTCGAAAAATTCGCCGGTTCAAACGACCGTCTTACAACACAGATGAAGTCTGTGGGTGAAGTTATGGCGATTGGTCGTAACCAACAAGAGTCATTACATAAAGCATTACGTGGTCTTGAAGTAGGCGCAACGGGTTTTAACCCAATCGTTGCTCTTGATGACCCGAAAGCGAAAGAAAAAATCATCCGTGAATTACGTGAGCCAGGTGCAGAGCGTATTTGGTATGTAGCAGATGCAATGCGTCACGGTATGAGCGTAGAAGAAGTTTTCGAACTAACTAAGATTGACCCTTGGTACCTAGTGCAAATCGAAGACATCTTAAAAGACGAAGCAACAATCAGCGAAGTTGGTATGGCTGGTTTAAATGCTGAGTTCTTACGTAAGCTTAAGCGTAAAGGTTTCGCTGATGCGCGTATCGCAGAAATTGCCGGTGTCTCTGAAGCAGAAATTCGTAAAAAGCGTCACCAGTTAGATATCGTGCCTGTTTACAAGCGCGTTGATACCTGTGCTGCCGAATTTAGCTCAGACACAGCTTACATGTATTCTACATACGATGAAGAGTGTGAAGCGAACCCATCTGACAAAGATAAAATCATGGTAATCGGTGGTGGCCCTAACCGTATCGGTCAAGGTATTGAATTCGATTACTGCTGTGTTCACGCAGCATTAGCTTTACGTGAAGACGGCTACGAAACAATCATGGTTAACTGTAACCCTGAAACTGTTTCAACTGACTATGATACATCTGATCGCTTATTCTTCGAGCCAATCACGCTAGAAGACGTATTAGAAATCGTACGTGTTGAAAAGCCTAAAGGTGTTATCGTTCAGTACGGTGGTCAAACGCCGCTTAAACTTGCTCGTGCACTTGAAGCCAACGGTGTGCCAGTTATTGGTACTTCACCAGATGCTATCGACCGTGCAGAAGACCGTGAGCGTTTCCAACAATTAGTTGAGCGTTTAAACCTTCTTCAGCCAGAGAATGCAACAGTAACTTCAATGGAAGAAGCGATTGCAAAATCAGCTGAAATCGGTTTCCCACTTGTTGTACGTCCTTCATACGTACTAGGTGGCCGCGCGATGGAAGTGGTATATGATGAAGACGATTTACGTCGTTACATGACTGAAGCAGTATCAGCGTCAAATGAAGCGCCAGTACTACTTGACCATTTCTTAGATAACGCAATCGAAGTTGACGTTGATGCAATCTGTGACGGTGAGCAAGTAATCATCGGTGGTATCATGGAGCACATTGAGCAAGCAGGTGTTCACTCTGGTGACTCAGCATGTTCATTACCAGCGCACTCATTAACAGCTGAAGTTCAAGACGTGATGCGTAAGCAAGTGACTGATATGGCACTTGAGCTTGGCGTAGTAGGTCTAATGAATACACAGTTTGCTGTGAAAGACGGTAAAGTTTACTTAATCGAAGTAAACCCACGTGCTGCACGTACAATACCGTTTGTTTCTAAAGCGACAGGTATCGCGCTTGCTAAAGTAGCGGCACGTTGTATGGCGGGTCAGTCGCTGGCGAGCCAAGGTATTACTAAAGAAGTAATTCCTCCTTACTACAGTGTTAAAGAAGTGGTATTGCCATTTGCTAAGTTCCAAGGTGTTGATCCAATCCGTGGCCCAGAAATGCGCTCAACGGGTGAGGTAATGGGTGTTGGTGAAACTTTCGCCGAAGCATTCGCTAAAGCACAATTAGGTGCAAGCAACACTTTACCACGCGGTGGTCGCGCGTTACTATCGGTACGCAACAGTGACAAGCCACGTATTGTTGAGCTAGCTAAAACCATGACTGACCTTGGTTTTGAGTTAGATGCAACGGGTGGTACTGCTAAAGCCCTTGAAGAAGCAGGTATTGCAGTTCGTCGCGTGAACAAGGTATTCGAAGGCCGCCCTCATATTCTTGATAGAATTAAAAATGGTGAATACAGCTATATTGTAAACACTACTGAAGGTCGCCAAGCGATTGAAGATTCGAAGGTGTTACGTCGTGGTGCATTACAGCACAAGACAAACTACACAACGACACTGAACGCGGCATTTGCTAACTGTACTGCTAACCAAGCAGACGACCGTAGCAGTGTGACGTCAGTTCAGGAATTACACCAGCGAATGAACTAAGGAAATGTGCCAAGGGTGATACATTCACCCTTGGATTAAGTGAGAATAATATGCAATCAATTCCGATGACAGTTCGTGGTGCAGCATTACTGCGCGAAGAACTTAACGAATTAAAAACAGTTACACGCCCAAAAATTATCGCTGATATCGCTGAAGCGCGTGAACATGGTGATTTGAAAGAAAACGCTGAATACCATGCTGCTCGTGAGCAACAAGGTTTCTGCGAAGGCCGTATTCAAGAAATTGAAGCGAAGCTTTCAAATGTGCAAATCATCGATGTAACTAAAATGCCAAAAACTGGCAAGGTTATTTTTGGCACTACAGTGACTATCGTTAATGTTGAAACCGACGCTGAGGTGAAATACCAAATTGTAGGTGATGATGAGGCAGATATCAAAAATAACTTGATCTCTGTTAACTCGCCAATCGCACGAGGTTTAATTGGTAAAGAGGTAGACGATGCCGTTATCATTAAAACACCAAACGGTGAGGTAGAGTACGAAATCATTGAAGTTGAGTATATTTAATAGCTTAACCAAGCATTGATAAAAAACCGCGGTTTACTACCGCGGTTTTTTTATGCCTGTTTACAGGCGTGGATTTATTCGGTACGTTGGGGGCTCGTTAAACGGAATAAAGGAGTAGTAATGGCTAAAATTCAGTATCCTAAGCCAATAGCTAAAGGTGACAAAATAGCCATTTGTGCTTTTTCCTCTGGTGTTGATGAATCATTTCATAAGCGATTAGATATAGTACTTCAAGGTTTAACAGCGAAAGGGTTTACAATCATTGAAGGGGCATGCTTACGTCAAGAGCATAACCCTGCAAAGCAACGTGCAGAAGAATTAATGCAGTTTTTAACTGATGACTCGATTGCAGCGATTATACCGCCATGGGGAGGCGATCTCACCATGGAGATTTTATCATTACTTGACTTTAACGCTATTAATAATGCTAAACCAAAATGGTTGGTTGGCTTTTCAGATATCAGCACCTTTGCATGTGCATTAACGACTCGTTGTGGTTGGGCGACTTTACACGCCGCAAACTTAATGCAAATTCATCCAGATGACACCGATCAGCATTTGCAAGATATATTTAATGCAATGGAACTGAAAGAAAACCAGTGTTTACATCAAGTTGCTTCTCCTTTCTATCAAAAAGAGGCAATTGACTATAAAGCAAATCCAAATGCAAAATTTAATCTAAATGCACCGAGCCAATGGCGCTGTATTAACTATAAGGATAAACGTCAGATTGAAGTTTCTGGACGGCTTATTGGCGGCTGTTTAGACACATTAGGGTTATTATTACCCTCAAATTACTATGCTTTGCATGAATTTAAAAAGCAGTATGCGCCAGAAGGTTTAGTTTTATATTTAGAGAATGCGGAACTTAGCCCGATGGCATTAGCTAGGTGTTTATTGTCTTTAAAGCTAAATGATGTGTTTACTGATGTTAACGCGGTGATATTTGGTCGCAGCCCTGCAATTAATAACGACTGCTACTTTGATGAATACCAAGCAATAGAGCTTGCATTTAAAGGCAATTTGTTCCCGGTTATCGTTGATGCCGATATTGGCCACGTAGCTCCAAATTTAGCACTAATAAATGGTGCTGTTGCCACAATAACAGCAGATTTGTATGAAGGTGTGGCGAGTAATGTCATGGTGAAAACTGACTTAAAATAAATATCACGCCGGTTTTACCGGCGCGATTGAAAGGCTTGTTACACGACTGTAATTACCGCATCTTTATCTAAACGCGATTTTGGTAATGCAGCGTTATAATCTTGCTCAGGCTCGTGATAACCAATTGCGAGTGCTACTTCACAAACATAGCCGCCTAATTCATCTGCAAAAAGCTCACCGAGTAAGTCTTTATCTACGCCTTCCATTGGGGTTGAATCTATACCTAAACGAGCGACAGTATGCATGGTATTACCTAAAGCAATGTAAGTTTGAGCTTTAGTCCAATGTGCGTTAACTCCTTGCTCATCAGTATTTAAATCAACGAAAGCGAATGCGCCAAATGCTTGCTCTTTGTTTTCTGCTTTTGTACGACCATTGGCAATATCAGCATCGATTACCTTTTCATAATCAGCACGTTTATAGCTTGGGTTATAAGCAAATAAAATGGTGTGTGATGCTGTTTTAGCATGTACTTGGTTAAACTGAAACTTATTTGCAAAACTATCATGCAAACGTTGCTTAGCTTGATCTGATTCGATGACTACAAACTTCCATGGTTGAGAATTAATAGACGATGGCGATAAGCGTAATGCTTCTAAAATTACAGCTAAGTCTGCTTGGCTAATGTGCTTTGAAGCGTCGTAACGTTTACTTGTGTAACGGCGTTGTAAGTCAGAAATAATAGGGTGTGTCATGATTTGCTCCCGCATGTATAACAATTAGGTGCAGTTTACGCCTTGCATACTTTGCGATAAAGCGCATAATCGAATAAACATTATCAAAAAATTTTAGTTAATATGCTGGTTGAAGATCTCAAATTAATCCTCAAGGTTGCTGAGTTTCGCAGTATTACAACCGCGGCAGCAAAGTTAGACATGCGAGCCGCTACCGCCAGCGCTGCTATTAAACGTGTTGAAGCCGCTCTTGGTGCAGAGTTGTTTGTTCGTACTACCCGTCATTTGCGTTTATCTGCGGCAGGAGAACGTTTTTTACCTCAGTGTCAGCAAGCTGTGCTCATGCTAGAACAAGCGACACTAGCCTTAAAAGGTGAGCATGATGAAATCGAAGGGGAGCTAAGAGTCGCACTATCGTCAGATTTAGGCCGCAACATTATTATTCCTTGGTTAGATGAGTTACTCGATGAATATCCAAAGTTGAGTATGCGCCCGCATATTAGCGATAGTAATGTCGACTTTTACCGAGACTCCGTTGATTTCGCACTTAGGTATGGCTCGCCATCTGATTCAAACTTATATGGTTTTAAAATTTGTAATGTGCCACGACTGTTATGTGCGACCCCAGAGTACATTGCCGAACATGGCGCGCCAACACATCCTGATGAATTAACCCAGCATCAAGGTTTATTTTATCAACTGCAAGATATCATTAATAATGTCTGGTATTTTACCGATGGAACCGAGCGTTTTAAGGTGAAAATGCAAGGACGTCGAGCATCTAACGATGGTGACTTGGTAAGGCGTTGGTGTGTGGCTGGAAAAGGCCTTGCGGTTAAATCATGTATTGATATCAGTGATGATTTGCTAAGTGGGCGGGTAGTGCCAGTAATGCAAAATTACCCTCACTTATGTGCAGAGCTTTGGCTAATATGCCCAAGCCGTCAGTCAATAACACCCGCAGTTCGTTTAGTTCGTGATATATGCCGAGAAAAAACCAAGGCGATTCTCAATCAACTGATTGAAAAAGGAATTTTAGATAAGCGGGTACTCGATAACTAATTATTATAGGTATAGAATAGCGAGGCTTATTCATATTTATGGCTAAGCAGCATTCTCAGGGCGGGGTGAAATTCCCCACCGGCGGTATACTTTAAATTTAAGTGAGCCCGCGAGCGCTTTAACGTTGGTTAAAGGTCAGCAGATCTGGTGAGAGGCCAGAGCCGAGGTCTTATACCCAAACCACCTCAATATTCGAGGTTCAGTTGGAATTAAAAGCGATTTAGGCAAGGCATTGATTGCTAAGAATGGCTATTCCCTTGTTAAAATCAATAACGCTGAATAAATCGCTTTTAAACCAACCCGAAGGGCGCTTCTCAGGAACTTACTCTCTGTGTTGTTACTTTTTAAAAGGGAGTGCCATTCCTGCAAAGTAACGCCTTGATATTAAGCCCCTGAGAAACGCTGAATTCTGAATATTGAGGTAGTTTGGGTATATTTGGATGAAAGAGAATATAGTTAATCTATAAAACAGTAATTGGCTGCCTGTGGGTGGTCTTTTTTGCTGTGCCTTTCAATGTCCTGAATCTTTTCATATTTAATTTAATAGGTATTAAAAATGATGATTCAGTCTTCTTTACTTAGCCAATTTGGCGAACCACTTGAACGCGTTGAACGTGCTATTGCTGCTTTACAGCAAGGTGAAGGCGTGCTTGTAGTAGATGACGAAAACCGTGAAAACGAAGGTGATTTTGTGTATTCAGCACAGCATCTGACCACAGAGCAAATGGCCATGATGATCCGTGAAGGTAGCGGTATTGTGTGTCTTTGCATGGGCGATGAGCGTGTTAAACAGCTTGATTTACCACAAATGGTTGAGCATAACACTAGTCAGAACAAAACAGCGTATACAGTGACCATTGAAGCTAAAACGGGCGTGACAACCGGCGTTTCAGCAGCAGATCGTGTAACCACCATTAAAGCGGCAACAGCAGACAATGCAAAGCCTGAAGATTTGTCTCGCCCAGGACATGTGTTTGGACTGCGTGCACAAACGGGTGGGGTTTTAGTTCGCCGTGGCCATACCGAGGCATCGGTTGATTTAATGCAGTTAGCGGGCTTAACACCGTTTGGTGTTATTTGCGAATTAACGAATCCAGACGGCTCAATGGCTCGCTTGCCTGAAGTAAGCAAGTTTGCCAGTGAGCACAACATGCCCGTTGTATCGATTGAAGATTTAGTTGCCTATATCCAAGCAACGCAAAAACAGGCTTGTTAAAAGCGTTAAGTTTTGAGCTATAAGTTGTAAGTTAAATGAGGCTACCTTGGTAGCTTCATTTTTATATTAACCGGTACAAAATTTCATTACGCATGGCTTGATTGATAAGACTTACCACCTAGCGGTAAATCCTCGATTATCTATGTGAACAAAACCACCGTGATGGGAGGCGGGTTTATAGCGGCCAATTCCGCCATTATAGCGGCTCTGTTTTTGAAATTTTTCGAACACTTTATAAAGTACATCAACATCAGCAATCGTTAGTTTTCCATCGCCATTTAAATCGTCCATTCGGCCATCGCCATTCTCATCTATATATAAGTCAAAGGCATCACCATATTGGTGTCGGCTGTGTTTGCCATTACCAATAGAGCGGTTGTAGTGGGGAGTTCGATAGCCACTAATAAAGGCAAATTTGCTGACTTTAATCCCTTCACTTTGTACAAACGTGAGTAACTCTTCTAGCATCATCAAGCCGTCGTTATTTATATATAAATATTTTGGAAAGCCACTCACTTGCTTACAAATTACATTTTTAACTTGCACATGAGGAGTCAGCTGACGTGATAAGTCTTTTTCAAAAATTTCGATAAATCCGTTTGGCGCAGTGTACTGTGGGTAATTTTTATAAGGGGCAGGGTATAGCCCTATTTGGTAATTATTCAATTGTTTATTGTCTGAATTGAAAGGTTTTTTCACGATAATGAGCAAGTGTTTAGTGACTTTACCATTACTCAGTACTAGGTTGTAAAAACCCGCATTGTTGGGCGCATTTATGGCAATGCTGGTTGGTCCTAGTCGTGCTGTTTCAACATCTGAAACAGCAGTAGGAGTAAAATCAGCCGTGTTATCTAGAGTCAGAACTTGGTTTGCATCTAAAATTAAACTATGTAACGTGTCACTTAGCTCAATGGCTAGAGTCCGCTGGGCATTGATAACGAAAAATAGATAAAAAATAACACGGCTTAATTTCATAATTTTCCTTAAATTGAATTACTAGCTAATGGCGTAGTTAACTTTTTTAATAGTTCTGCATCGCGGTTATAAACATCGCTATAAAAATGAAGACCTTCCTGATCGTTCCCTGAGACAGTCCAGTACATTAATAGCACGTCTAATGGTTTAGATAAGCTAACTTTTTTAGTTTCTTTTGCGGCAATAGTGTCATCAATGTCACTGCGAGACCAATTATCTGAGGTTCCTAAGATTTTTTCAGCTAAGGTGAAAGGATCATCGACTCTTACACAACCATGACTAAATGCACGTTGGTCTTGCTGAAATAGGCTTTTTGCTGGAGTATCGTGCAAATAAATTGAGTATTTATTGGGAAACATAAATTTAATTTGGCCTAGCGAGTTATTCTCTGATGGTTGTTGTACAAACCAGTACGGAAAGTTCTTCCGGCTTGCATTTGCCCAATCAATACTCTCACTATCAACTGGGTTACGACGGCTATCAACCACAACAAAGTCTTTTTCATTTAGGTAGTTAGGATTTTCTTTCATTTTTTTGATAATGCCACCTGAAATACTACGTGGAACAGTCCAAGTTGGGTTCATCACGATATAACTCATTTGACCTTTAAAAATAGGCGTTTTTGTGTAATTTCGACCTACTACTACATTGGTTTGCCATTTAAGCTTGTTATCTTCAAATAAATACAACTTATAACCAGCAATATTTACGATCAAAAAACGTTCTGTGAGCGTATTATCAACCCAGCGAATGCGTTCTAAATTAACTAAAATATCATTCACATATTCGCTGTAGTCCTTATTGAGAAGTTTTAAAGTTGCACCGCCAATAATACCATCGTCATCAACTTGATGAGCGTATTGAAATTTTTTGACAGCATTAACAAGTTCATCATCATACTCGTGAGCATCAGATAGGTTACCAGTATAATAATTTAAGCGATGTAGTTTTTGTTTTAAGAGCGGCACTGCTGGGTCTGTTTGACCCGGTTTAAGTGCTTTACTTTGCAAGGAAATTGCAGGTAGCTCACCTTTTGCATCAAGCTCTCGGTAAAATACTAGCGCTTTCTTTAACCTTTGATAATGGGGTAATACGGGCTTAAGGTTGTTTAATCCTTTATCAAGACTCTTAGATTTGACATGTTTGAGTAAAGAAGCTGCTGCAGCATCAGGGCTGACATCAAATTGTTCATAGTTCCATGTAGATGCTAGCTGTTTTGGGTTAACTTTACCGCGGATCAAATGTTTCGCATAGGTCATAATTGCGTCAGTCATTAGTACGTCAAACTGTGCCTCGGCTGCATCAGTGCCACGTTTATCGACTTCATCTATAAGTGCCAGTAATGTATCAAAGTGATAATCGTTGGGTGAAAGACCTTCAAGTTCTGACTGTGCGATTAAGTTGAGTACTTGCTTTGCATATTTAATGTCAGCCCAAACTTGCTCAAAGCCATTTGCCTTGTATGTGGCAATGGTCATTTCAGGGGAGTGGATCTGCTGTTCTTCAATGGTGTGTGATTCACCAATGAGAATAGGTTCAAGCTGTTGTTGCAAGTATTGGTTTTCGGCTAATACAGGTGTGCCTAATAAAAAACAACTAACCAAAGCCGTTTGACGAAAAAATTTCATAGCTATGTCCTTATAACGTATTAGGTTTGAGTCAGAGACTCATTTATTAAATGCTAATTTAAGCTTAGCAAAGCAATACAAAATATAGGAACAAATTTACTTATTTTTTAGTAATAGTAATCCGTATTAATATTAAAAACAGAACACTTTACCTAGTGAGTAGATATAATACCAAGCAGTAATTCTTAGTCATTTTGATGAATTAAATCTATCGCTAAAAATTACTTATTACGACAGCATGAATACCAGAGCAATAGCAATGCAAGAACAACTCAATAACAAAGTTTTTGCTTTGTAATCAACGAGGTTTTATTGTTTCAAAATAGACCTGTTAATTAAGTGAATAGATATAAAAACGCTTGGCAAACTACTTTGCCAAGCGTTAGGTTGGGATAGTGGAATATTATTAGTTACTACTTGTCTGTAACTCTGATTCAGTTGGTGTTTTTTTACCTTTCAGTTTACTTATTAGGCGTTTAAAGTCCTCAAGTGCAACGTACTGACATGGAATTAATATCAGTGTAATAACGGTCGCAAATAACACACCAAAAGCAAGTGAAACCGCCATTGGAATAACTATTTTAGCCTGTAAGCTTGTTTCCATAATGATTGGTAATACACCAATGAATGTGGTGATTGAGGTTAATAAAATAGCTCTAAAACGTCGGCCACCAGCCTGCATGACAGCCTCTTTAATTGCTACACCTTCAGCGCGAGCTTTATTAACAAAGTCGACCATTACTAGCGAGTCATTCACTACAACCCCGGCAACTGCGATGATACCGAATACCGATAGGCTACTCATCGTCATACCTAAGATCATGTGACCGAACATCGCACCAATTACGCCAAATGGAATAACCGACATAATAATGAATGGTTGCGAGTATGAGCGTAGTGGAATTGCAAGTAACGCAAAGATAATCATCATTGATAAAGCAAAATCACGTACTTGCTCTGCGACACTGTCCATTTCTTCTTGAATACGGCCAGCTACATTACTTTCTACACCTGGGTAACTTTTCAATAGGCTAGGTAAGTAGTCGTCACGAATTTCTTTAGCAATGGCAAACGGCTCTGCTTGGTCAGTATTTACCGCAGCCCATACGTTTACGGTACGTTTAGCATTTTCACGGCGAATGCGGTTTACGCCATCAACAATATTAACCTTAGCGACTTCAGCAAGCGGCACCTCTACGCCCGTGGGTGTAATGATACGTGCATCTGTAATGTCACTTACTGCATCACGAGATTCACGAGGGTAGCGGATCATTACTTTAATTTCTTCACCATCACGTAAAATACGTTGTGCTTCAAGGCCGTAGTAACTAAAGCTGACTTGTGATGCCACATCCGATAGCGTTAAGCCTAAGCTGTAAGCAAGCGGTTTAAGTTCAAGTTGTACTTCATCGGTTGCTGATTGTAGTGAGTCATTAACATCACCCACACCTTCCATGCTATTTAATTTCTCTTTTAACTTAGCCGCAACCTCTTTTAGCTTGTTGATATCTTTGCCTTCAAGGCGGAAGCTCACATCGCCGTCATCACGACCTCCGTTCATGATACTATCTTCAATATTAAGTGTTTTCACCCCCGGTAATGGTGGCATTTGTTCGCGCCACATAGCACTTAATTGGAATGTATCAATAGGGCGTAAATCGGGTTCAACTAAAATTGCCATGATACGAGCACTTGTACGACCGCGTAAACTAACCGATAAGTCGCGGATCATCGCTTGACCATATTGCTCTTCAAGTTGTTTATCGACATCTAAAATCAGCTTTTCAATTGTTTGTGCTGTTTCAAGAGTTGCTTGCTCAGATGACGATAAATTCATTTCAACAGAGATACGAGGGAAATCATGCGGAATTTTAGGGTTCGCAACAAATTTCACTAAACCACCCGCAAACATACCGCCACTGACAATAAGTACACAGATAAAACCAACAATCACTGTGTAGCGATAGTGAATACAGCGACCAATAAATGGAGTGTAGTAATTATCAACAAAGTTTTTCAGGCCTTTATCCATACCTAAGCGTAAACGTTGTAACGGGTTTTTAGGATTCGCAGGTTTATTTTTCATAGCCGCTAAGTGAGCCGGTAAAATTAGTTTTGACTCAATCAATGAGAAAATTAAGCAAAGGATAATTACACCACCAATGGCTTTAGAAAACGCAGAGCCAGGGCCTGATGCCAATGTTTGCGGTAAGAATGCGGCAATTGTGGTTAACACCCCAAAGGTTGCTGGAATAGCAACGCGTTTTACGCCGCGTACTACGTTATCGAGACTGTGACCGTGTTTTTCAATTTCAGCACTGGCTGACTCACCAACCACGATGGCGTCATCAACCACAATCCCAAGCACCAGTATAAATGCGAATAAAGAAGCTAAGTTAACAGTGATGTCTATAAAGCCCAGAGGCATCATTAAAAATGCACCTAGGAATGACACAGGTAAACCCATCATGACCCAAAATGCTAAGCGCAGTGGCAAGAATAGGGCAAGTACCACCATTACTAAAATACCACCCCACACCATGTTGTCGATCATCATGTTTAGACGACCTTCAAGGTAGTAAGTTAAATCAACAATCGGTGATAGTTTTACACCAGCAGGAAGCTGTGGCGCTTTATCTGCAAGGTATTTTTTTAATACCGCAGCAACTTTAGTGATATCTTGATCTTTTGATGCATTTACTTCAAAAGTCAGTGAGTTTTTACCGTTGTACTTAGAGTATTGTAAGCCTTCTTCAAAGCCATCGTTAATTGTTGCTACATCACCTAATAACACCTGTGCGCCATCAGGTAGGTGTAATAAAGGCAGATTTTCGAACTCTTTACCACGATAAGCTTGGTTTTCGACACGCATCGAAATGTAGCCATTTTCAGAGCGAATTTGACCCGCTGACATATTGGCAGAGAAGCTACGCACGGCTGTGGCAATATCACGGAAAGTTAAACCATACTCACGTAGTTTATCTGGGCTGATTTCAATGCCAATTTCGTAGTTTAAGCCACTGTAAAAGTTGACCAAGTTTATTTGTGGTAAAGCTTGTAGCTCATCTTTTATGTCGTTACCAAGCTCTTTGAGCTGGTAGTTACTCATATCGCCATACAAAGCGAGTATCATGACTTCTTGCTCAAACTTTTCGCGGCGAACAATAGGGCGTTCCATCTCAGCAGGGAAGGTATTGATTGAATCAACCTGCATCTTGATTTCGTCGAGTACTTCTTGCGGGTCGTACTTTTCTTCGATTTCTATCCAAGCTTGTGAAAAGCCACGGTTTGAATAAGTAATTAAACGTTTAATGCCTTCGAGGCCCTCTAAAGACTCTTCGACCTTAATGGTTATGCCTTCTTCTACCTCTTGTGGCGCAGCCCCAGGGTAAACAGCTTGAATACTGATCCAGTTACTTTCAAACTGTGGGAACATTTGCTTACGCACCGACATTGCTGTCAATAAGCCGCCCACTAAAATGAAGATCATAAGTAGGTTTGCAGCAACTGGGTTGCGAGCAAACCAGGCAATAAGCCCTTTTTCTCTGTGCGTGGTCATGGCTTATTCCTCTTTTAACGCTAACTGCGTTGTTGGCACACTTAGTTTTGCATTATCTAGCTTGACTGCCATGCCTTCAGTTGGGTATTCAAGAGCAGAGGTAATAAGTTGTTCACCATTAGCAAGGCCATTATCGGCGATTACCATGCCATTTTGTTCGCGCACTATGTTAAGTGTTTTAAAAGTAAGGGTTTCTCCATCTTGTAAAACGGCTACTTTATTATCTTTAACTAAGTGATGCGGAACAACAATTGCGTTGTCTAATGCACGGCCTTCAATGGTGGCATTAATGTACGAGCCAAAACGCAGAGGTTGCTTTTGCTCATAAGGCGTTGCTACTTGTGCTACTAGGTAATTCATACGGCTGCGTTGGTCAACAACCCCTTCGCTACGAACAATAGTCGCTTGCCACGTTGTTTGTTTACCTGCAAATTCAGCGTTAATTGATACGTTAGCACCAATACCTTGATTGTTTAGGTATTGTAGGTCTTTATCTGCAACAGGTAAGCGAATTTCAGCCAGTGATGTTGAGCTTAGGCTACCAAAGCTATTGCCTGGGTTTACTACACTGCCTAAACTAATTAGTCGCTCGTCAATAATCGCATCGTATGGCGCTTTAATGTAAGTGCGCTCTAGGTTGCGTTTGGCGCGTTTAACACTGGCTTGTGCTGCACGGTAGTTTGCAAGTTTTTCCGCAAGTTGAGGTTTACGTAAATAAAGCTCAGAAGGGATAACTTGGTTTGAGTCACCTTTGATGCGGTCCCACTCAGCTTGTGCAACAGAGACTTGTGCGCGTTCAATTTCAAGAGCAGAGCTTGCTTGCGCTAGACCTGCTTCTGCTTCAATGAGTGCCGCTTCGTAATCATTTGGGTCAATACGTGCTAGAATGTCGCCTTGCTTAACAAATCCACCTTGTACAAATTGATCTGATAACGACACAACCTGACCACTCACTTGCGCAACAAGTTCAGTTTGGTTTTTAGGTTTAACAATACCGTATGATTTTACATCGAGTGTTACAGCATCAAAACTTAAAGGTTTAATTGATACAAGCGGACGCGTATCTTGTTCTGGTTTTTCTGCTGGCGGCTGCTTCATTGAAGCAAATGCGAATGCCATTCCTAGTCCGCCGACTAATACGGCGATTGGGAGAATGATTTGTTTTTTACTAGCCACGGGATAGTCCCTCACGGTTGACGGTAATTAAAAATAAATTTGATAGGCTAAGCATACGCAATAAAGTGTTTACAAGGCGTTTGAAGATGTAACAAACCATTACACATATTACAAAGGCGCTACAAAGGTTCTATAAGAGGTACTCGATGAAAGATAAAATGGCATGTAGATTAGGCTGTGGCGCCTGTTGTATTGCACCCAGTATTAGCTCACCGATCCCAGGAATGCCCAACGGGAAAGCCGCGGGAGAGCGCTGTATTCAACTTGATGATAATAACTTATGTAAATTATTTGGTGATGAATCAAGGCCTAAGGTGTGTAGTGACTTTTCTGCCACTATTGATGTGTGTGGCACCACTAACGAACAAGCACTTTATTTGATTACCGAGCTTGAGCAGATGACCTAAAAATTAAACTCTTAACACTTTTTAACGGTTGCTGGGATCAGTTGTGTTTTTTAGCCAAAGTTTTCGTCAAGGCATTTAAATAGTTTCAGCTAGGATGTTGTTTTAAGAATCACAGAAATGGATGCGACACAACAATGCCAGTCAATTGACTGGCATTGTTGTTTTTGCTTACCACGTATAGGTAGCACTTAGCGTATATTGTTCGCCGCGGCCTGGGGTACCCGGTACTTCTTCGAATGATTCATCCCAAATATTGTCAGCTGCAAAGGTAACAAACACATTATCAAGCTGGGCAGGTGTGAATTTTATCGTTAACTGTGTAAAGAAGGCTTCATCATCAGAGCTACGTAGGCGGTTACTGTGTTGTTTACGCCATTCGTTATCGATACGTAGCTCAAGCACATCCATTGGCTGCCATACTGCGCCCAGTGTTACACGGTGATCAGGGTAGTTAAGCGCATAAAAGCTCGCATCAATATCTGCCGTGCCATAGTCTTCTGATTTTTCTAAATAGGTGTAGCTGGCAATCAACTCAGCGCTTTCGAACGATTTATTCGCTAAAAACTCAACGCCTAAGGTGTCTATATCAACCGGGTTTGCAAAACGAGCTGAGGTTGCATCAAAGCGATATGTCCAATCGGTAAGGTTTTTATCTTTGCGGTAGAAAATAGCTGAATCTAAACGCCACGAAGACTGTTCAATCAGTAAACCTAGTTCAAGGTTATCGGTGGTTTCGCGCTCAAGGCTGTAGTTACTTCTGAATAATCCGCCCGTTTCACTGCCGCCAATTGCTGTATAACCAGGAACTTGTGTTGCTTCGGCGTATGATGCATACCAGGTATGTTCACTGCCATTTTGATGAGCTACTTTCAGACTTGCATCGGCAATAAATGAGGTAGCTGAGCTATCACGGTTTGTATCATCAAATGCAGCACCAACACGTACAGTAAGCTCTTTGTTCGCTGCAAGGGCCGCCTTGTACTCAGGTAAGATACTTAGCTTAGTGTAATTGCGTGACGTAAAGTTGTTTTCAAGAGACGTTGATTCAATTTCATCAGCAATAAATTGGCCAGCATAATTAATAGCATAGCGGTTATTTAAGCGGTGACGCCCTGAGAGTGCCAATGACTTAACCGTGGTTTCGTGAAACGCTTCAAAAATAGCTGGGTTTTCACGAGATAATACATAATGGTCGTTATGTTTGCGATAATAACCAGTCACTTCAAGGCTATTGCCCTTACCATAAATTTGCTTGTGATTGAGCATGAAAAGCTTGGTTTCAAGATCTTCGGTTTCGTTAAAATTAAATGGTGTGTAAAGGTTTGGCCAACCAAAAAACTTCTCTTGGCGTCCAAACATAAAACCAGTTTGCGAGGTAGAGCTTGCAAGTTGAATACGCGCTGAGGCACGTTCAAAGTCGTGGTCGCCATTCTCAATTGAGCCATCGCTTTTTGAGTGCGAGTATTCACCCTCAAAACCTAATCGCCAATCTGGTTTACTATCCAGCTTTTGGCTATGGGCAGCATGAATGCTTTGTAAATTAAAGCCATTCGTACCTGTGCCAAGTGAAACGCTGCCAGTGCTTGTGATAGGGCGCCAGCCAAATGAAACCGTACCAACTGAGCTATTCATACCGTAAAGAGCATTATCAGCACCAGTAAGCACTGAAGGGCCTGTTAGCATTTGTGGTGCAATCGGAATTTCAGCAAAGTAGTGACCAGATTGAGGGTCGAATAACGTACTGCTACCAACACGAAAGCCGGTATTTTCAAAGATACCACCACGAATGGTTACATCAGCTTGTGCTTCAGCCATATTACGTGATTGCAAATCGACACGCGGGTCATACTCTAAATTTGATACCGGCGCATCAAAAGTACCAACAGGCTCTTTATTTGCGGTTGCTGAAACTTCAACGGTGATTTGTTCAATGTTGTTGGTGTCTTCTGCTAGCACTGAGCAAGTGACGAATAAAGCGGGAAGTGTAAGCTGTACTGCGCGTACCATCTAAAACTCTCTTGATTATTTTGTTTAATCTGGGGTAGTGGGCTAGTTAGGCGCACTGAAAATTGCGGGTATTGTATCTGAATCACTGAGTTATACCACTCCAACCAGATTTCAATAGGCAATAAAAAACCGCGCTAATTGCGCGGTCTTTTTACTAAAACAGTGTTTAGTTTTGATTAATTGATTGCGGTGGGAAGTTACTTAGAATGTTAGCAACGGTTTCATTGATAACTTCAGTGCGCTTTTCAGGTGATTGATTCTTTTGCAAACGACCTTCTTTAGCGCCACGCCAAACTAACTGGTTAGAAGCGCGGTCAACTACGTCTAAAATTAATGTACCCACTTCGTATTCGCGAGTCGTTGTTTGCGTGTTATAACCCATGCCCCAGTAATTCCAGCGTGCACCGTAACCTACGTTGAAGGTATCTACATCAATTTTTGTATCAACTGATGCATGATAGTTAATCAGTACATCTGCTTGTGCCATATCAACAAGCTTCATACCGCTTTTTTCAAGTTCAGCATTAACGGCTTCACGAACACGTTTTTCCATTAAAGGGCTAATTTGGTAGTTCGCTACGTTTTTAGTTAAGCTCGCATTAGGTACCCAAGAGAAGGTTTTATAATTACTAAAATCTGCTGATTTGTCGTAATCCCAGTCAGGCGTTTTAGCACAGGCCGCTAAAAATAATACAGCCGTCGCGATTAATAAGTTCTTCATATTGTTTGCTCCTTGGCAAATTTCCACTACTTGATTGATAACATAACATAAAAATAATTCAACGGAATGATTATTTAAAAACTATGGCACATTTACAAAAAAGTACTGTAATAGTTTGTAAT
>NZ_JAKGAW010000063.1:0-20395 GCF_021532475.1 Pseudoalteromonas sp. APAL1
GTTTTAAGCCCATCAAGCTGAGCATAAGCTTGGGTTAAAATGGCGAGACTAATACAATTACCTTGCTGCCTACGTAATGCCTCTTGCGCACTAAGGGTGGCACTATAATAGTTAAAGTTAGTGAGTTTATTTTCTAGGTAGTGATAAAGAATTTCATCGTCTCTTAAGTAGTCACCTTGGCGCTGCGTGAAATAATCAAGGAAACGTTTTTGTTCATCAGCAGGTAAAGTAAATAACGTGGGATCAGGTAATTCTACTTGTTGAAATTTCTCTGCGGCCATCAAGCTTGCGACACTAGGCGGCGCAGCAAGTTGTTGTTTAGTGCTTTTACAGCCAACCAAAAAAGCACTTAACACTAATGCATATATAACTGATTTCATTGCTTTCTCCTGCTGAGCACTCTTTGTTCAATGTACCCATATTGACATAACTATTCAAGCTGCTTAAAAAGTGTCATTGATTGTAAACACCCTGTATGGATATCTTGCCAGCAAGCGGTTGTTTGTTTTTTATTCTTTATTGCATTCTAGCGTTCTCTCATTACAATGCCGCGCTCTTTTAAAGTGTATAAAAAACAAGGGTTTACTTTGTTTTTATGGCTGATTTATAAATTGCTAACTTATTAACTAAATTGTAACGAGAGAGGTCTATTTTGGCGCATTTATTGCCGGTTATTTCATGCTTTATTTTGGCGTTTAGCTTTTATCCGCTTTTAAATAAAATCCGTAAAAATCGCAGTGTGTCGGGCGTTTCGTTATTAATGATGAGCTTTGGTGTTGCGCAAAGCGTGTATTTCATTACTTATAATCTGTTCTTTCAGCGCTTTTATATGGCACTACCATTTATTGTTACTGGTACGCTAAGCGCACTGATCCTTTACTACTTTGCTCGCTATAACGCAGCTCGTGCGCAGCGGTTACAGTTGGTTGGATTGCTATTGCTGTCGATGATCCCTTTTTCTTTATTACTTAGCCCATCTCTTGAAACTGCAACAGTACTCAATTGGTTAACCTATGTGGGGTTAGTCATGAGCTCTATTCGTGTTATGCCGCAGACTTATAAAACCATTAAAAGTGGTGATATTAGTAATTTAAGTGCGCGCTACTTTAGCCTGCAATTTGTTGCTGGAAGCTGTGGCCTCGCTGCCGAGCTTGCTATGGCGACACCGAGCGTGTCTCACATACTGACCTTTGTAATGATATTACTGACTAATGCTGCACAACTAGGGTGTATTCAGTATTATAAATCACGCCCTGCAATGGCTTAAATGTCTAAGTAATATTCCGTTTATTAACTTGTTGCTTTATGGCACAGTATCTTATCGCTATCGAAAGGATAAGATATGAATTGGAATCAATTAGGCTATTTATGTCGATTATTATCGCCAATGAGTGGCCTAAATAAAGCACAGCAAGAAGCGCTTAGCGCCCCACAACACTTAGAAATTTATAATGATGGACAAAAGAATAGTCCATTAGCCACTAAGCTTGCAAAAAACCTTAAAGAAGCTGAAGGTGAGCAGCAGCAAAGGTTAGCGTTAAGTTATGCAGCGTTATCATCAACACTAAAAGAGCACTCTTTCGACTATAAAACCAAGTTGCTTTATCTGGGTGTACTTTTCTCCGTTTTCATCCTTGTTAACTTTATTTACCAGCAATTTGTTATTCCTTCGTTCTCAAATGTGTTTAGCCAATTTGATGTGCAAGTTACAGAGCACATGGCTAATTTAGCTAGGTTCTGGCTGGTAGCAAGTATTGCGCTCGGCTTGTTCTTGATGGTTATTATATTGACTGTAAATGCGCTTCGACAGTTTGCAAATCTGACTTTACTGAGTGCTTCATCAGCCCAATTAGGGCTAATAATCCCCAAACAAATTAGGCACAATTATGACGCTTTAGTCGCGTTAATTGAGTTTCCATTGTATGGAACACTACAGAACGATAATCGTGAATTATCTCATTTAAAAACATGTCAAAGTAATGGCTTGGATATTGCCGAAGAGCTAGAGCTCCTCGTCGCCAATAAACTTGAAGGCCTACGCGATGAAATCACAGCGCATATCAACAGACTCATTACTGCATTTAGTATTTTATTGGTGATATTAATTGCCCATTTCTTAATGGGAGCATATGAGCCTCTATTCTTAATGGGAGAGATAGTATGAAAAATAAAGGATTTACGCTGATTGAGTTAATGGTTGTAGTCGCCATCATCGGCATTTTAGCTTCTGTTGCATTACCACAATACAGTCAATATATTCAGCGCAGTGAACTAGCGGATCCCTTAGCTATGGCGTCAACTATTCGAGAAGACGTTACAACCTTTTATTTGGAGCACGGCCGCTTTCCAAAAAACAATGAGCAAGCAGGTGTCCCTGCAAGTAAGTTTTTAATTGGTAATCGGGTTACGGGGATCACTGTTGAAGACGGAGCGATTCATATTAGTTTGGGTAATAAAGTATCGATGCCTTTGCAAAATACAGTGTTAAGTTTTCGCCCTGCCGTTGTTGTCGGAAGCCCAACAAGCCCTATCGCTTGGCTTTGTGGTTTTGATAAACCTGTAACGGGCATGCAAGCGGTTGGTGAGAATAAAACGACTGTGCCAAAAGACATATTACCCTCGTCGTGTATTGATAGACGTTAACTTTAAAAACAAAAGGCTGCCAATTGGCAGCCTTTTTTGTGTTGCTTTGCTTATGCTTCGAGGGCTTTACTAATTAAGCGATCGATATATTGCTTATGCGCTTTAGCTGCGGTGTCTGCACCCCATGGCACGCTCATATCAGCAATTTGATTTAACTGATAAAGCGCAGCTGCTTTGGCTAGGTTGTCGTGCTTACTCGCTTTACCTAAACCAGCAATCGCGATTAGCTGATTCACATATTCAACTTGTAGATTGTGACTTAAGGTATTTGCTTTTTTGCTGTCTACAAAAATGCTTGCTGTTAAGTCATTCATAAATTGGTTAAGTGAATACTCGTTGCCATACATAGCGCTATCTGAAATACGCAGCATGACAGCCGGGTGTAATAACTGAGCAAGTACCAGCTTTTGCATGCCTAAAATCATGCCATGTGGTTTAGGGTCTTCGTTTTTACCATAATGGTTAAAACCACGACGTTGTTGTAGCAGGTAGTTATAAATTGGCTGCATGCTTGAAAGCACATTTGGTGAGAACACTTTGTCAGCTAAAATTTGCATTGCATGTTGCTGACGCTCAAGTGGCACTGGCGTAAATGGTGCGCCATTTTTGTCATCGCCCACCACATTTCGCTCTACATAAACACCACCAATTTGACGAGATACTACGCCAGCTTGTGTGCGGTAGCTTCTAAATAAAATGTTGGCTGAGGTAACAAGTTGTTGGTATGACTCACCATCAACAGTGGCTTTGTCTTTAAGCTCAGTAAACAGCTTATTGATAAGCTCCATACGATCATCAGCATAAGCGGCAGGGTTAGATGACATATCGCCAATCATCACACGAGGGTCGATATGACGCCCAGGAGCACGCATGTCATCAGCATCATTACCAAAAGCTAAAGCGTGCTCAGATGAACGAGCGAGAATTTTTTCAAGGCGCTGTTGTTCGGCATCTTTATCAGCTAAAGCCGGGCTATAGCCATATTCAATCGCCCAATCGTCATAAGGGCCTGGTTTTGTTTGGAATATATCACCTTGCTGCATGCCAATAGGGGCAATGTTTGCTGGTGCATAATCCATCACCGAGCCAGTTACGATACCTTGGGTTTTACTTTTATCGTGAACTTCTTTTTCATCCCACAAAATTGACGATTTCATATTGTGGTTAAGGCCAAGGGTATGACCTACTTCGTGTAACACCAGTTGAGTTAAGCCTTGGCGTAAAATTTCTTTGTCTTCAATGCTTGCACCTGTGCCTAAGCCTTTAGCAAGTATCATGTTTTCTTGAATGCTGTGACCTAGTGAGCAATGTAATTCAGGGTTATTTTGGCTCGTTTCAAGCGTAGCTGCACCTTGGGTGTATAAGGTGTCGTACATCCAGCGGTTTTTCATGAAAACATACTCTAACATGATGTCAGAGCCTAAGATCTCACCGGTTAATGGGTTCGCAAGAGCAGGGCCATAACCGCCAAATGGAGGGCGTGGTGATGCAGTCCAGCGCAATACATTGTAGTTAATATCGCCAGCATCCCAACCAGCGTCATCAGGTTGTATTTTTACTTCGATAGCATTTTTAAAGCCTGCTTTTTCAAATGAGCTGTTCCAAGCTAATACTGCATCACGAATAGTATCTCGCCACTCAACTGGCGTAGTATTTTCAATCCACCAAGTAATTGGTTTAACTGGTTCAGAAAGTGCGGCTGATGGGTCTTTCTTCTGTAGGTCCCAGCGCTTGATTACATCTTCATACGGTGCCCAGTCTGCAGATGTCATATTATCGAATTGATTGGTGAAATAACCAATTCGTGCATCATCTAAACGTGGTTGATAGTTGTTGCTTGGCAGTGCGACAAATGAGTGTTGTACTTTAATTGATACATTACGTGGATCGCTTACTGCACTTGAGCCACGTACTTTTGGCTCGGCATTAGTAAACACGTAATCAACAACAACATCGAGATTATTTGGGTAAGGGCGTTGCGTGGTGATGCGTGATTTTTTGTCGTCTAATTTTCCAAGTTTAAAGCGTTTGCTAGCATCTTTATCTTTTGGATTTACCCAAGGTGATACCTTATGCAGTGCTTCACTTAAAAAAAGCTTATCAACGTTAAATGCTATTTTGCCGTTTTCTTCTTTTTCAATTTTAATACTAGCAAGTACAGCTTCGCTTATGTTGGCATCGGCAGCGCGAGCAAGCGCTGAGTTTTGGTCAAATTTGTAGCGAGGAGTTTTACTTACAATATCAATACGGTCAAAATATTTACGAAATTCAATTAATTTTGTTTCACGGTATGCCCCTCTGAAATGACCCGCATCTGTAACACCGTCAACTGTGTAGGCAAAGTATACAAAGGGTGTATCAAGCTGAGATTGGTCTATAACCATTAGGTTATTACCGGTCTTGTCATCTTGGTAGAGAGTAAAGATACCAGCATATTCACTTTTATCTTTGATCATTTCGGCAAGTGTTTCTGGTTTTTTTTCTTCTTTTTTAGCTGCAATAGCATGGCCATTCATGGCAAGCGCTAGGCTTAATGCCAAAGCAATATTTGTTATTTTCATTCTAATTGTTCCTTTAATTATTTCTCAAATCAGTTTAATGAAATAAACCCATGATAAAAGGTTATTTGTTAACAAGTGTAAGGGCTGCTTTGTAATTCTTTGATATTATTTTACTTTTGTTTGTAACAAATTGTTCTTAATTGGCGTTTTTTAAATTTGTTGCCAATTTTGCCTGTTTTGTAACAGTTACTTACAAATGTCACATTAATGTTTCTGTCAGCTTTGGTATGATATGGGCAGTTAAAATATTAAAGGTGTAAGTTATGAGCACGAGATTACTAAAATGGATATTGCCAATCGTTGCTTTAGCGGTCGGTATTATTGGCTTTATGGGTATCAATGCTATTGCCCAAGAACCAAAAGACAAGGAAGTGGTAGATGTTCGACCTCTTGTCCAAGTTGAACCTGTTGCCAGCGATGATCATCAAGTGGTTATTAATAGCTACGGTGAAGTGAAGCCACTTGAAAGTACATTATTGGCATCGCAAGTCGCAGGTGAAGTGACCAGTTGGCATCCAAACTTTGTACCCGGTGGGATTGTCGCTCGTGGTGAAGTGTTATTCACTATCGAGAAAGACAACTACGAAGCCGCTGTACTTCAAGCTGAAGCATCATTAGCAAGTGCTCAAGCAGCTCTGATTGAAGAGCAAGCACAAGCTAAAGTTGCATTGGATGAGGCAAGACGCTATCCAGAGCGCGAGCGCACGGACTTATTCTTACGTAAACCTCAAGTTTTAAGCGCGCAAGCAGCTGTTAAATCAGCGCAAGCAGCACTTAAACGTGCTGAGCGTGACCTTGCTCGTTGTGAAGTGAGAGCACCTTACGATGCGTTAGTGATCAGCCGTGAAATTGGTGTTGGTCAATACATAAATGTAGGTAGCCAGGTTGCTGAGCTAAATAACATTGAAAGTGCAGAAATTATCGTACCAATTGCTGGCTTTGACAGCGTGTTTTTACCTAAGCGCTTAAAAGGCGTTAAAGCGACCATTATCAATAAAGGCTTAAACAGCTTTACTCGTGAAGCAGAGATTGACCGCGATCTAGGCGTTGTAGATAACGCGACACGTATGAGCAACTTAGTGGTTCGTGTTGAAGACCCATACGGTTTAAAGCATGACGTACAACCAATTAAATTTGGTGCTTATGTACAAGTTAACTTTGCAGGTGCCATGTTACAAAATATCTATCGTTTACCGCAGTCTTTGGTAAATAACCAAACAGTGTGGATTGTAAATGATGAGAATAAACTTGAACCACGAAAAGTAACTGTAGTACGTGAAGAAGGTGAGTACTTCTACATTAGTGATGGCCTTGAAGTGAATGACCAGCTTGTTCTTACTTTACCTGAGTACCCTCAAGCGGGTATGGAAGTAAAGATTGCTGGTATGAAAGAAATGACAAGCGATGCAGAAACTGCAGCGGTTGAAAAGCTTTAAGGTAACACTATGACTGATACAAACACAGAAAAGCAGTCAGGCCTGATAGCCTATTTTGCTAATAACTCGGTCGCTGCTAACTTAATGATGGTGTTTATCATCATCATGGGGATCATTAGTTATTTCACTATTCAGCGCCAGATGTTCCCGAATGTTGAAATTAACTATATTGAGGTGCAGGCGAATTATCCGGGGGCCTCACCACAAGAAATAGAAGAAAGTATTCTGATCAAAATTGAAGAGTCACTAAAAGATGTTACCGAAATTAAGCGCGGTGTTTACCGCTCGTTTCGAAACAGTGGCCGTGCCAGTCTTGAGATAAACACAGATGCTGAGCTCACTGATGTGCTCGACAAAGTGAAGTTACGCGTCGACAGTATTGCCACGTTCCCTGCGGGAATGGAGCCTGTCACCATTAGTCAGGTTGAATTTCGTCAAGACGTGATCGGTATGACGCTCGTTGGTGATATTCCGCTGACAGAGTTAAAGCCTGTAGCAAATCAAATTGAAGATGAGTTGCTGCAATTATCAAACGTATCGCTGGTGCAAAACGATGTGCCGTTAGATGAAATAGCGATTGAAATTGACCCAGACTCACTGCGCCAATACAACTTAACGTTAAGTGATGTAGCTGGTGCTGTTCGTCGTTATTCAGCCAACATATCTGCCGGCCAATTACGCACTGATGCAGGTATTATCTCTGTTCGTGTTGAAAACCAATATTACAGTGGTGAAGAGTTCCGCCAAATTCCAGTCAAGGTGGGGGCTAATGGTGCGAAGGTATTGTTGCAAGATATCGCTGTAATTAAAGATCAATTTATTGAAGGTGAACGCTACTTTAAATTTAACGGCGAAAATGCGGTTTATTTGTCTGTAAAAGCAACCAAAGAACAAAACATGATCCCGGTTGCAGATTCAGTGAAAGCGTATATTGATAAGAAAAACAAAGAGCTGCCTGCGGGCTTGCGTCTTGAACCTCTTATGGATATGACCTATTACCTTAACGCACGTTTAGACATGATGAAAACCAACCTAATTCAAGGGGCTATCTTGGTTGCCATTATGTTGTCTATCTTCTTACGCTTTAAGTTAGCGCTTTGGGTAATGATTGGTTTACCTGTGTGTTTCTTGGGCGCAATGATGATGATGCCATTATTTGGTATCAGTATTAATATCGTGTCGTTATTTGCATTCATTATGGTGCTGGGGATCGTGGTCGACGATGCCATAGTTATAGGGGAAAGCGCCTACACCGAAATTGAGAAAAAAGGCGGTGGTGTTGTCAATGTAGTGAATGGTGCAAAACGTGTTGCTACCCCAGCTACATTTGGTGTACTGACTACGATTGCTGTGTTTGCACCGTTTACATTATCAAGCGGGCCAGAAAGTGCATTTTTCTTTGGTATCGCGGTGGTGGTTATTCTGTGTCTAATATTCAGTTTGATTGAGTCGAAGCTTATATTACCTGCTCATATCGCCCACACTAAATTTCCGCCTATTAATCCAAACAGCTGGCGTGCTCGTTTTAATAAGCGCTTTTTTAAGTTTGTAAATGGTCCTTATAAAGCATTTATCGTACGTTGTGTTGAATGGCGCTGGCTTGTTTTATTTTCTTTTGTGGGCTTATTAATTATGACGTTTGGTTTGATTTCATCAAATCAAGTGCGTGTTGTTCCAACCCCAAAAGTACCGCATGATTTCCCGCAAATTCGTTTAGAAATGAATGAAAATGCGTCGGATATTCAAACCATTAACGCAATTCGAGAAATTGAAGCGATGGTGGTTAATGTTGATAAAGAAACCGAGCGTGAATTTGGTCAAAAACTTATTCGTGACATTTTAGTCTTTAACCAAGGGCGTACTGAAGCGCAGCTTTTAGCGCCACTTGTTGATGAAGATCTTCGTCCATACAACGCATTTGAATTATCTCGTCGCTGGCGTGAGCAAATGCCAAGTATTGCCGGTGTCAAATCATTACAAATTTACGATGATGTGAATGGTGGCGGCATGGATGGTGAGTTTGGCTACTTACTGTATGGGCCTGACATCGATACATTGAATGAGGCAGGTCGTCGCTTTATTCAATTACTGCAACAGCAAAAAGGCTTATTTGATATTAGCTCGACCATCGACCCGGCGAGCAAAGAAGTGCAATTAAGCTTAAAACCTGTGGCATATGATTTAGGGTTAGATCTTGCCAATATCGCAAACCAAGTTGGCGCAAGCTTCTACGGTGGTGAAGCGCAACGTGTTATTCGCCGTGGCGAAGAAGTGCGCGTAATGGTGCGTTACCCTAAACTGACACGTGAAGCATTTGCATCTCTTAAACATGCAGTAATTACAACACCTGAAGGTAAAGAAGTACTATTAGGTGATGTTGTAGAGCTGACTGAAAAGCCAGGTATTAGCTATATTCGCCGCGAAGGAGGTTATCGAACTGTGTATATTTATGGCAGTATCGATGAAGAAGCGATTGAGCCAGGCGAAGTCGTTAAGCAAGTTAAAGAGACTCTGTTACCGCAACTTAAAGAAGAGTATCCATCAGTAAAAACTGAGCTAGGTGGCTCAATTGAAGAGCAGCAAGCACAAGCTAATGAGCAAATTATGTTCTTCATTGGTGGTATGATTTTAGTGTATATCTTGCTTGCAGTACCGCTCAAGAGCTATTCGCAACCACTCATTGTAATGTCGGTTATTCCATTTAGCTTAACCGGTGCAATTTGGGGTCACTTATGGTTTGGTCTAGACATTAGTTTAATGTCGGGCTTTGGCTTAATCGCTGCTGCAGGGGTGGTGATCAACGACTCACTGGTCATGACTGACTTTGTAAACCAAGCGCGTCGCGAAGGGCTTTCTACACGTGAAGCAGTTATAGAAGCAGGGTGTGCACGTTTTAGAGCAATCACACTGACTTCAATTACGACCTTTGCCGGTGTATTACCAATTATGTTTGAAACCAGCTTACAAGCTAAGTTCGTAATTCCAATGGCAGTAGCACTTGGTTTTGCGGTAATGTTCGCAACCTTAATTACATTAGTACTTGTTCCATGTTTGTACATTGTGATGAGTGATGTGGGCAATGGTGTTCTTAATATCTTCCGTGCAGGTTATAGAGTGGTTACCAGAACTAAGCCAGCTCATAATTAGTACAGACTAGCTATTTAAAAGCCAACCAAACGGTTGGCTTTTTTGTTACTAAAATATAGTAACTATTTGCTATATATAATGTTTGATTACATTCTTTTGTTTGATTTGTTTTCTGGTCGCGATTATACTCATTTTGTTTTTGGCAAACTAACTGAAAGGTTAGGACGCAAAGTTTCCGGTCTAAGGTTTTAAGACTATGATAGCGGGACCGCTGATAAGCACATAATCTACGTGCTTTGGTTCTTTTGCCTCAAACTTTACATAAATATTTTGTTCGATTGTTACTATAGTACCTATTCGTTGCTCTTAGGGTGATATTTTGTTTATGCATACGTCAATGGCCTCTGGAAGATGGTTGCCAATTGGTTGCTTAAATCATCATACCCAACTTTTTGTTGGTGATAAGGTGATAGTGACCTTTTATGACATGCAAGGAGAGCTAGTCGATTTATCATTCGAATATGCAATTGTGAGCTCAGATGATGGAGAGCCTCATAATTGGCCTCGCTCTGTGGCTGAACATATTAATGTGCATATTCCGTTGGTTAAAGCGGGCAAAATGACAGAGCAAGGTTTGGTGGTTGCATACCGTTCAAACCAAATTTATGCCCTAGAAGGTTCGGGTATAACACATGTAAAAGTGGCGTTTAATTGCATCGCTAAATGTGAAGAGCGAGTACAAGATAGATTAAACGAGTATGACTATGTCTACCCACAAGCATGCAATGATTACAATGCAGGTGTAAAAGTACTTCAACCTAAAACGGGTCATATTTACATGTGCAAGCCATGGCCGTTTAGTGAGTTTTGCCGTGTTAAAGATTCACATAACCCACTCTTTGAACCGGGAGTTGGGAAAAGTTGGGCTATGGCGTGGCAACAAGTGTCACATTAACAGTTTCCCCCTAAATGCTATTTTAGCATTGCTTAGCCCACTCAATTTGAGTGGGCTTTTTTAATACCAACCCGCAATAATACTTAATCATTTTGAGGGATTAAACCTGTCGCTAACTGCGTTAAAAATTTCTCATTTAGAACAACTAAATAACGAAATTTTTGCCTTGTTATCAACGAGGTTTTATTGCCTCAAAATAGACTGCTTAATTAAGCTGATTGGTATAATTCTGTGATAAACTGCCAGCAATTCGTTTTTTACTTTGGTTTTTCCCTGTGTCATCAAAATCGTATTCTTTGTCTTTATTAGCGCATCCACCTGTTGCCAAAAAACACCCTCATCAATTAACTACTCATCAACAGACTCGCACCGATAATTATTATTGGATGCGTGATGATGAGCGTGAAAATGAGGATGTATTAGCGCATCTAAATGCCGAAAACGATTATTGCGACAAGCAACTAGCAGACATAAAACCTCTGCGCGAACAATTATTTAATGAGTTAAAAGACCGTATTGTAAAAGACGACAACACGGTACCTGTGAAAGATGGTCAGTATTGGTATCACTCAGAAGTACGTGGCGATGATGAATATGCGCGCCATTATCGCAGCAGCTCAATAGAAGCGCGCGATAAGCACTTGTTGTTAGATGTAAATCAATTAGCCGGCGATTACGAATTTTATGAGTTGGGCGAAGTGGCTATTAGCCCTGACGAACAGCTACTTGCTTACTCAGAAGACACCGAAGGTCGCCGTATATATACCGTGCGTTTTAAAAATATTGCCAATGGTGAGATGTTTAGTGATGTTATCGAAAACACCGAAGGTCAAGTGGTATGGGCTAATGACAGTAAAACCGTTTTTTATGTGAAAAAAGACTTACAAACTTTGTTGGGTTTTCAGGTTTACCGCCATGTTTTAGGCACCTCGCAAGCTGATGACGTATTGGTTTATGAAGAACAAGATAAAAGCTTTTTTATGGGGCTTGGCAAAAGCCGCGATGAAAGCCTTATCATAATTGATCTTGCAACTACAGAAACAAACGATACTTGGGTGCTAGATGCTAATAACCCAGAGGGGGAGTTTAGCGCTTTAATGCCACGCGAAGAAGGCCATGAGTTCGATGTCGATAAGCTAGGTGATACCTTTTACATTGTGACTAACTGGCAAGCGAAAAACTTTCGCTTAATGACTGCGACACAAAGTACCGTTGGCGATAAAAGTCTTTGGCAAGAACATACCCCGCATCGCGAAAACGTGTTGTTAGAAGGGGTTGAGATATTCGATGACTACCTTATCCTCACTGAGCGAGAGCTAGGCCAAACACGTTTTGTGGTAGTTAATCAGCACGATCAGCGCCTTACTTTAGAGTTTGATGATCCTTGTTATTATGCCGCAATTGCAATGAACCCAGAGCCGAATGTGAGCACTGCACGCATTTACTATTCGAGCTTAACAACGCCGGGTTCTTTGTATGATGTTGATTTAAAAACCGGGAACAAAACCTTATTAAAACAACAGCAAGTACTCGGCGAGTTTGACCCGCAAAACTACCGTTCAGAGCGTTTAATGATCACCGCAAGAGATGGCGAACAAGTGCCGGTGTCTTTGGTTTATCGTATTGATAAATTTAATAAAGATGGCACTAACCCACTACTGCAATATGGCTATGGTGCGTACGGAATTACCATCGATCCTAGCTTTTCAAGCAGCTCATTAAGTTTGCTAGACCGTGGCTTTGTTTATGCGATTGCGCATATTCGTGGTGGCGAAATGCTAGGCCGTCACTGGTATGAACAAGGTAAAAAGCAATATAAGCAAAACAGCTTTAGTGACTTTATTGATGTTACGCGTGCTCTTACTACGCAAGGCTATGCACACCCAGAAAAAGTATTTGCCTCTGGTGGTAGTGCTGGAGGGTTACTGATGGGGGCTGTAGTAAATCAAGCTCCTGAGCTTTATTTAGGTATCGGTTGTCATGTGCCATTTTTAGATGTGCTAACCACCATGCTAGATGAGAGTATTCCTCTTACTACGAATGAATATGACGAGTGGGGCAATCCAAATGACCCTGCGTTTTATGATGTGATTCAGGCATATTCGCCGTACGATAATATTAAGCCGCAGGACTACCCTAATATTCTCGTAACTACCGGCTTTCATGACTCTCAAGTGCAATACTGGGAGCCAATGAAGTGGGTGGCAAAACTGCGTGAATTTAAAACTGATGACAACATTTTGGTGTTTAAAACCGATATGGATGCAGGCCATGGCGGCGCATCTGGTCGTTTTAAAAGCCTTGAGGAAAAGGCATTAGAAATGGCGTTTTTTATTGCTTTATTACCGAATTAAGGCTTAGATAAATAAGTAAATAACGCTTATAAGCGTAAACTTAAGTTGTATTTCAAAGGGGTAAGCATGTTTAAAGCCCATGGTGATTGGCGCTATTTTGTTGAGCCGCCAGTGATTTATGTGGAAATGAGCGGCAGCTTTAACAAAGAGGCGGTTGCTTCATTTAGCATTGAAGTCGGTCAAGAAATCATGAAATACCCTGAACAATCAATTCAGTATGCGGTAGTGAATTTGGAGCAATTTGAATTAGCGACGGCTGATAGTATTGAGATTGCAAAGGCTTACTTTCAGGCCGTAAAAGCGCGGGGCTACAAACGTGTTGATTATATTAAAGCAAATATCATTGCCCGCAATTTGTTAGAGGTCGTTTGGTCGGGGGTAGAAATGGATATTTATTTTCATCCAGATGCCGAGAGTCTTTTTCAAGCAAGGCCCGAGTACGAAAATTTAAGAAAGTGGTTAAAGTAAAAAAGCCCTCAATTGAGGGCTTTTTAGTCTCTGTTCTAAACATTAACCAAGGTAAGCTTTTAACATCCAAACAAGTTTCTCTTGTTCTTTAATGTAGTCGCCCATTAATGATGCTGTACCTTCGTCGTCCGCATCACCTGCTTGCGCTAAGATTTCACGCTGCATCTGAATAAGCGTGCTGTAACCCGCTAAAAGATTTTCAACAGCAGCAGTACCTTCAGTGATATTTTTAGCTTCACTGATCTTGCTTGCTTCAATGTACTCAGAGAATGCATGCACAGGTGTACCACCTAAGGTTAAAATACGCTCTGCAATCTCATCTACTTTCTCAAGTAGTAAGTTATAAATTTCTTCAAATTTAAGGTGTAATTCAAAAAAGTTTCGACCTTTGATATTCCAATGGAAACCACGTGCGTTCATGTATTGAATTTGGTAGCAGCTTAGTAAAGAGTTTAGTGAATTTACGATGTCTTCACTTTTTGCGCTGTTTAAACCAATTGCATTTACCTGTGACATAGATTGCTCCTTAAAAAACCGTTAATTGTTTACTTGCTAGTGCTTGGTGTTAAGTATTAGCCATCTTGGCTAATCTGTAAAATGGTTTAATTCGAACACCGTGATAGGTTTTAGCTATCAAAGGCGGTTTTTACCCGCTAGTGCACTATCAACATAACATTGAATTACCTGTTATATAGACTTGGGGCAACTGAGCAAAAAATCTACCTTATTTTGCAGATATGCAAAAATTAAGCAGAAAGTATGATCTAAAACAAAGTTTGTATTAGCTGATAAACACGCCGATTTAGAACTTGATTTAGGTCAAAAAAGCAACGAAATAGAAGCGCATAATGACCTTACCGCATTTAACCAGGAGAAGAAAAATGGACGGTAAAACAGTTAAAGAAAGTAAAGCTGAAATAGTTGTTGTAGTGATTGCATTACTTGCATTTGTTATCGGTTTAGTAGGTCATTTAGCAGGCGCTAGCTTCGCAAACTTTGATACCTTTGGTTACATTGCTGCACCAGTACCACTGATTTTAGGGATCATTGTATTAATCTCATACAAAGTGGCTGCAAGTGCTGAAGATTAAAGTATCACTCACTTTGATTTATAAGCTTAATAATGTAATCCATCACTTGGCGTGAGTAGATCATACTGGTGTGACTCAAATGAAACACCTTATGCTCTGCCATGCCATTGAGTTTGGTTTCATCTATCAAAACCGTACCATCAGAAACACTGCCTTTGGCAATCAGTGGCATTAGCCCTATTGGTAAGTCGCCAGCAATACTATAAAGCTTGGCATTAAACGGCCAATCCCCATTCTCTGATAATAAAAATTCCACACTGTTTTTTAACAGCATTTCAAAGCCTTTTTGCTGCATTTGCTTAGCAATATGGCTGCCTTTATGTGGGGTGCCTAAGGTGATCACCTTTTCGACATGGCGACTTTGTAGTGAATTGGCTTCAAGGTAAGCGCGGGCGACTAACCCCCCCATTGAATGGCAAACCAAGGCGGTTGGCTTACCATTAATAAAGCGATCAATCTTATCGAAAATTGCAGCTCTATCGGGGGAGAGTGTATTGTAGGTCAAATTGAGTATTTTAAGCCCTGACTTTTCGAGACGCGCACACAGAGGGCGCATCACAAAGCCTGACATATAAAGTCCGTGTAATACTACAACCTGCCTAATTGCCATCGCATTCCTTACATTAACTGTTGCGGTTTAATTTCGATATTTGCTGTATCTGAGCTAACCCATACTTCGCCATCTTGAACTGTGATGGTGAGCTTAATATTACGATCGGCTAACTCTGCTAGTGCTTGGGTAGCAGCATAATCGAGACTAAAAATACTCAAGTTTTTAAAATCATACAACTTAGGCTGATGTTTTTGCCACCAAATTGCTTGGTTATTTTCACCGTAAGTATACAAAACAACTTGCTTGGCTTTATTGCAGGCTTTTTTTAGACGTTTTTCATCAGGTAAACCTAACTCAATCCATAATTCAATTTCTTCGCTGTAGTTAATGTGCCAAAGCTCTGGCTCGTCATCTGCGCATAAGCCTTTCGTAAACTCTAAGCCTTCACGAGCATTAAGTGCAAAAGCTAACAAGCGGATCATCAAGCGTTGTTCGGTTTCTGATGGATGTTGTGCCAGTGTTAAATTGAAATCTTGATAAATGTGGCGGTCCATATCGCTTAGCGATAATTGCGCTTTAATAATGGTTGATTTAAGAGCCATAACTGCTTACTTGAAAAAATTTGCGCCATTATAGCGCAATTAATCTTACCGACGCTTAAATATCTCCAGCGAAACTTTTGGTTAATCCTTATTTATTATCACAGGCAGCATTCATAAACCTAAATTACGCCGGTGACATTTTAGTCACATTTACTTTGCTAACGTCTAAAGTTGATTAATTCGAATTCAATAATTAGGGCTATTTGGGAGGATGAAAGTATGTGCAAGTTATTGAAATCAAGATCATGGTTGATGCCAAGAGGGACGCAATTATGAAAGAACAATTTAGACAGATACTCTGGTCATTTACATGGCTATTGTTGAGTAGTTTGGCATTTTACTCTTACGCAGTAGAAGAGCCTGGGGCAATAACGGTTATTGTTAAAAATCAGACTACAGATCGACCACTTCCAAACGCACAAGTCATACTTAAGGAACGAGAAACCTCTGCAATACAAACCTTACAAACTGATCTACAAGGGCGTATTGTTGTTGAGCAACTCGACCCGGGCCTTTACTCAATAAAGATTACAAAAAGTGGCTTTGCGGCTTTATACGAACCAAGTATTCGCGTTGTAACTCGTAAAAATACGAAGGTTGAATTTGACCTTAGAGAACAAGCCATAGAAGTAGTTGAAGTAAGAGCCCAACAAGCTGATACATTTACTTCAGGCTCTAGCACCTATCTCGACAGAGAATCTCTGCGAAGTGCCGTGGGAGGAGGTGCAGATCCACTACTTTCTCTAGATGGATTGCCAGGTGTCGCATCTGACAGTGAATTTGCAAGTTTTAGTGTGCGTGGTCGAGGCCCAAGAGATAATTTACTCTTTGTTGATGATTTTCCTTTTGATAAAGCTATTCACTTTGATGCGACGTTAGGTGAAGAGGAAGATGTAGGCGGCGGTGGTCGCTTTTCTATATTTGCCCCCAATGTGATAAATGGAGCAGAATTTTCACCCGGCGGGTGGCAAGCAGCTTATGGTGGTCGTGCAGGGTCTTTACTGAAGCTAGAAGTGGCCGATGGTAACCCTAGCCCATCTGCAAGTTTTCGCTACGACCTTGCTGGTTATGAAGTTGGTTATGACGGCCCTATAAATATCACTGATGAAGCAACTATGCTTTTTTCTGCAAGGCGGTTAGATTTTGGTGCCTTGTTTGAAACTATCGAAGAGCTAGATATTGGTGAACCTGTTTTAAGGGATATTATTTTTAAATCAGTGATACCCATTAATCAAAATAACACTTTTGAAGTGTTACTCATGGATACGCATGAGAAATATACTCGTGGCGTTGAGCATGTTTCTGAATCACCTAATTTTGAAGATACTGCATTGCAAAATGCCGAGCAAGATAGTGACTTGTATGGTTTAACTTTGACCACGTTACTTGGTGAAACCGCTGTTTTGACTAATAAAGTTTACTACCGAAAAAGTGATAAATTGAGCTCTGAAGGTGAGGCTTATCCAGATCTTGTGCCTGAGGGAACGCCAGCTTCTGAATACCCTATTCGAGAAGACATTATCACTATATCTGAAGGTGAAACAGAAATTGGTTGGAGAAGTGATTTCGAGGTAGAAAATCAATTAGGGATGTTGAGCGTCGGTGCCCGAATTACGCAAATTGAACTAGATTACAGCACCTTTTTAGATGGTGAATGGAATCGGTATGTTTATGATAGTGACGATTATAGACCAGACCCACAGCAAAAGTTTATTGTACTAACCCCTGAAAGCCTTAATTCAGTCACGTCTTTGAAAGAAGTAAACTATACAGGCTACATAGAACAAATTTTTGAAATGGGTGATTGGGATTTTGGTACAGGTTTACGATTTGAACGAGATGGGTTTGCTGATGAAAGTTTTATATCACCTCGATTCAGCATCAACTGGATGCCAAGTCAAAAGGTAAGGTATTTTGCAACGGCGGGGTTATTTCATCAGTCACCGCGATATTTAGAACTTGCAGCTAACGAGACTAATAATCTTAAAACTGAAAAAATTACCCATACGAGTGTTGGTTTTAAATATTTCCCTAATGCCAACTGGTCATTACTAACGGAAGTTTATTATCAGCAACTTAGCGACTTAGTGGTTGACCTAGACCGTACCAGTGGAACTTATGCAAATGATGGTGATGGTACTTCATATGGTGCTGATTTTGTGCTTAATGCTACTATTTTCGAAGGTCTTTACGCCAGTGCAACCTATTCTTACAATGATGCGGTCGTAGACCGAAAGGATGGTTTTGGCGACGTAGCTGCTGAATTTAGTCGTGAACATGTTGCCACGTTAGGGCTGACATGGGAGATAAGTGACCGTTGGAAGCTTGCTGGACGATATAAATACCTTTCTGGCAGACCAGATGACATATTTATTGTACATGAAGATGTTTTGGGACCAGGACAGCCTTTGCGTTACTCTAAGGAAATTACAGAGCGTAATGTTGGCCGTAAAGAAGGATCAGGCTCATTGAATGTTCGTGTAGATTACCGACGTGCCTTTGGTCCTATTGATGTTACCGCCTTCCTTGATGTTATAAATGTCACGGCAGCTTCATCAGCTGATGACACTGAGTTTGATTACCGCCGAGGAAATGAAGTCGTTGACGATAGCGAAGCTGAACCGCTGATCGGATTGCGATTAGATTACGCTTGGTAAGGAAGAAAAATGCTAGATGCTTTGAATACTGAGCCGATCAGAGCTTTGATTGTTGAAGATAATCGTGACATTAGTGCGAATATTGCTGCGTATCTAGAAAGGCACTGTTATCTCTTGGACTTTGCTTATGACGGTATAAGTGCAATGCAACTAGCGATGAACAACAAGTTTGATGTCATTGTTTTAGACTTAATGCTTCCAGGGATGGATGGCTTACACTTTTGTCAAAAGTTGCGAGCTGAAGCTGACGTTGAAACACCTGTACTTATGCTCACTGCGAGAGACACGCTTGATGATAAACTGAGAGGGTTTGCAGTCGGAGCCGACGATTATTTGGTAAAGCCATTCGCATTGCAAGAGTTACATGTGCGCCTGCAAGCTCTTTATAAGCGGAGTCACGGCAATACCAACAAGGTATTGACTGTGTCTGATCTAACGATGAATAAGTCCACCTTGCAAGTACATCGTGCAGGCCAGCTTATTGAGCTTAATCCTGCAAGTATGAAGTTATTGCAGCGGTTAATGGAGGTATCTCCTTCTGTTGTTACACGCGATAGTCTCGAAACTTTATTATGGGCAGATGAGCCTCCCGATGGTGACGCGCTTCGTTCGCACATGTACAAGTTAAGACAGGCAATTGATAAACCATTTGATACGCCATTGATTCATACTGTGCACCGTATTGGCTATCGAATTGCAAAGGACGTGCAATAATGTATCGGCATAGTTTGCACAAACGTGTCGCTATCGCATTTGCAATGTGTGTGGCTGTGCTCAGTATTGCATGGGGGTTTGCTTTCTTTGCTGCAATAAGATTGAGTGAAGATCGTGTGCTAACCCAGCAATTGCAAGTTGCATCAGATAACTACCCTGCTATTACTACAAATCTTAAGGCGTACGATAAAGTAGATAACTTACCTCAATCACTTCATGCGTGGGCGCAAACAAATCCAGCAGTAGGCTTGTATGAATTTGATAGCGAAGAATTACATGTTGCCGTAATTGATACAGGCAATGAGCAGTCACCTGGGTTTGTAGTGTTTGATGTCGCGCAGATTGAGGCTTCTTCGTCAGAGGATTGGTGGTTATTACTTATTATTAGCAGCCTTGTAGGAACATTGGGGTTATTAGGCTTTGGGCTTGGAATTGTTGTGATGCGTCGAGCTTTGGCTCCCGTAACTCAACTTGCTAAAGCTGTGGCCGACATTGATCCTGAGCAATTATCAAACGAAGAGTACAAGCGTATACATGCTAACCGATATACAAATGATGAAGTTGGCATGCTCGCAAATACAATAGAGCAGGCTTTTGAGCGAGTGAGTGCATTCATCGCAAGAGAACGCTATTTTACAGACTCAGCAAGCCATGAATTGCGCACGCCAGTGACAGTCATTACCGGCGCCCTAGAGCTTTTAGAACAAAGCCAATTGACTCCTGCCGATATGAAGGTGCTAGATCGTGTAAGGCGGGCAACACACGACATGAATACAATGATCGAAATGTTTTTGTGTCTTGCTCGTGAAACTGATGATGGCTTGTATGATGAGCAGTTTTTAGTAATGCCACTGGTAAGAAAAGCAGTAGAGCAGCAACGCTATTTGTTAAACGGTAAGCTCGTAGGTGTTGAACTTGATGAGCTCGCCAATCCCATAATTTATGGGCATGCACAGGCATTTTCTATTGCCGTTAATAACCTGGTGCGAAACGCGTTTGAGCATACCCTTACAGGACAGGAACCGATTGCAATTTTGATTAAAGAGCATGAATTATTAATCACTAATCAGTTCAGTGGCGGTGATACCCAGTATACGGCGACTGAAACAGCTTCTCACGGCTACGGCTTAGGTTTAGGTATTGTGCAACGCTTATGTGAGCGCAATGGTTGGTCATTCTCACTGCATGCAGATACAGCGCATGTAGTCGCTCGTCTTTCGTGGTGATGGAAGGCATGATTTTATTTTTAAACAATCCTGCTTGATGTAGTAAAC
>NZ_JAKGAW010000064.1:0-19224 GCF_021532475.1 Pseudoalteromonas sp. APAL1
TACAATCGCCAACTGGTTGAAGCGATGATCAAAGTGAAGGCGCTAAATAAGATCAACACCCTTGGTCTGCCTAAATATCAGTAAGTTAAGTGAATTTGTTAGAGAGCTGCATTTGATCAACAAGGCCATCGAGTAATGTTAGTTTTATATATCTTATACCCGTCATTTAATGCGTTTAGTATACTTCTATAGTTTGATATACCTGTGTCATACTCTGTTATTTCATCTGTTAACTTGCTGTATTGATTGTTATTTAATAGTTTAATTTGATTTTCTAAGTACTGAATATCGTTTGTAACATTTTCTAATGAAAAAGGCCAATCATTAACTTCTGTACTTGCATCTACACCAATATCATCTAATTTAGCTTTAATTAGCTCAAATTCGTCCTCAACTTTGACTGAAAGCGTACTGTCTAAAGTTTCCAACAGAGTTTTAATTTCAGTATATTTTGCTTCTACGGAATAATCGGCAGAGAATAAGCTAGGGCAAGCGTGTTTACTGTATTGCGGGAGGTATTTATCGAACCAAGTTTTAAATTCTAGAATGTTATCAAAAATATCTTTATTGATCTGACGTTTTCTCAATATTTCTTTGTAGTTATCATTAAAATAGCTGTATTTAGCAAAGCGATCTTTACTTCGTTGGATAACAGGCGTAATTAACTCATTGATAATTTTGTTATAAGCTAACTCGAGCTTTTTACCTGTATCTGTTTGTAATTGTTGGAAAACAGCCTTTTGTTCTTTGTATGCTGTATTAAGTTCGATTAAATCGTCATATGGGTGCCCGCATAATGGGCAATCAACACCTTCTTTATTATCCGAACGTTCAATGATCTCTTCTTCTTCGCCGCAGAATTTATTTAACTTTTTAATTAGCGTTTCACTGGAATTGGTTATGCTAGTTAAAAGTTTCTCGGTCGTGCTTTGAGTATTTACAAGAGTTTCATAGCTATTGATATCGGATTTGTTTACTTTGTATAATTTTTTGAAATGTTTTTGTATTTTATTCAATAAAACATCTGTAATCTCAATTTCTTTAGTAATATCTAAATCTTTTAGTTCACTATAATCTGTACATTTTTCAATAGTCTTAGTAATCCACAAGATATGTTTGCTTAGTGATTCAATGCGGGAATAGTCTGAGATTGTACTAAAAAGAAGCAGATTTTTTATTAAATTTTTATTCTCAATTTTAAGCCATTCTTTAACTTCATGTCTTTGTTTAATAAGTGACCAATTATTTTTCCCGTCTTCGCTTAATATCCGCTTGCATTCCTCAAGCGCGGCTTTATATTTTTCGAGTTTTTCAATCGATTTTGTTTTTGTATCTAGCTGCTCTATTATATTTCCAGATAAGCTAATCTCATCATGTGCACCTTCTTCAGTTCTAAGTTCTTCACGTTCTGTTGTTTTATCGTCTTTCTCTTTTTCCAAACCTGTTATTTTAGCTGAAACTACATTTTTTAATTTTTCTAATTGATTGAACGCGTTTTTTTCATCACCGATACCAAAGAGGTGATCTATTTGTTTAAATCTAGATTTTTCATCAAGTTTAAGAAAATGCAAAGTTTCTTCTTGCTGTATGTAATTGAATACAGTAAACATTTTATTTAATTCTTTAAAATTTAATGCTTCCTGTAATTCTTCAATTATATTCCCATTTCCTTCTCCAATTTCAATAGATATATCGTCAACATTATCTGGCCAGCTCTTTAAGATTCCGCGGTAAATATGATTAGCCCATTCTTTATTTTTTCCTTTTTTAGCTTCAATGTAAGTTCCGATAATCAATGAGTTATTATTAGAGATTAATTCTAAAACCACGAAAGCCGGAGCTCCGTCGACTCCATTGGTTGATATCAACATATTTTTATTTCGTTGCTTGGTATCAATTATTTTAGAATTTTTAAACCGACTGACAGTACCTGTAAGGGCTATTTCAATTGCATCGAATATTGTTGTTTTACCAAACCCATTTGGGCCATCTAGAATAATTAAATCTTTATTTTCGAAGTTATATGAAAACTCTTCCGTGTAAGATTTGAAATTTTTAACGAGCAAGCGACCAATTCTATAATTACTCATTGACCCCATTTCCTTTTAAATTAGCTAGCAGTGCTTCTGCATCTAAGTCGGTATCGGACTCTTCCATTTTTGACGCATATTTCATCGCTACTACATAAATTTCCTCTAGGTTTTTATCTAAGATGGTAAATTTACTATTTCCCTCTTCTTCGTCCGTGTCAGTATTGAGCGTAATATTGTATTTTTTTGTATTTTCCGCGATTTCATTGTCGATCATATTCTGTAAGGAATTAGATTCGGAGCTTTCTACGTTTAAATGTAAAAATGGCAACTTTTCAAAAAATTGGGCGCATCCTGCATAATCAGAGTCTTCGTTTGTCTTGCTCATGAATTGTTTAAACTTTTCAGTGTCATTCATGCAATCTTGCAAATATCTAGTTATTTCAAAATCCGTTGAGCTGGATATTTTATTTCCCAAATTATCTAAAAACTTGGTTGGGAGCAGTAAAACTTGTTTTTTAAAAAAATACTCGTTTTCTTCTATTTCAGTAATTTGGGTAAGTAGGTTAGTAATATCACCAATTTTATTCGTGAATAGCAATAACGTGGTGTTTTTCTCAAAGCTATTATCTAACGCTAAAAATGGAACTCCATTTAATGGTCGCAAATCATTAACACCCGCATCAGTCGTTAAGTGGTTTAAATATGACATCAGACTGATTTGTAAATCACGATTGACTAAATTTAATTCGGATATTTGAATTTCGGCCAATAAAAAATAATCACCAACTTTATTGTTTCTTACGAGGATAAAGTCTTGTGTCTGTAGAGTTATTGTGTCGTCATCAACTAAATTAAAAATACCAGCAGACAAGCCTAATTCACCTAATAATTTAGTAATGGTATTGAGAAAATCCTTATTCATTTAATTTTTCCTGTGCTAATTCATAATGAACAAAAGTGAGATCTTTGGTTGAGGTTATATGTTCTTTATCTGCTACTTCATAGCCTAACACGTTAGGTACTTCTACAAACTTTTCAAGACGACCTGAAAACTCAGTGTTATTGGGTGAATCGATAACAATAAAGTCAGTATCTTTATTTAAATATATGAATCGATCTTTAAAATCTATTTTTAGAGTATCAATAGCATTTTTGGCATGACGGGGGTTTGAGCGATTTACGCTAATAGTACTTGCATGAAAATGTTTACCATTTTTTGGAAACAAGAAACAGTCGTCGTGTTCTATGTTCAGATTTTCAAGAAAACTTAAATAAGCTATGCTGATATCATTCTCGTCGGCAATATACTGATGATAGTAATTACTTTTACTGGGCTTGTCGCAAACAGATATATGTGGTTTTAATGCTTTCAACAGAAATGCTAACTTACCTTGTTTTATATATTTATCATAAGTCGTTTTATAATGCCTATAGAGGTTTCTGCGCTCTACTAAGTTTTCTTCATCTAAAAAATCAATTTGCTTTTGGAATGCATTCTCAAAGTTTTCACGGCAAATTAGTTCCCAGTAGTCATCGTTTGATTCATCGATTAGCTCCGTTCTTAGACATGTTAAAATCTCAGTAAACGTTAATTTTCGTTTAACTATTTCACTCAGCCTTATCGTTTCATCCCTTCTTAGGTCTTCATGCCTCTGTTCTACATACTTATCAATAAGGTCTTTTATTGATGCAATGTAAATAGTTAATATATCAGAAGTGATACTTAGACTTAGACTTGGATTTATATGTTTTAAAATTAATTCAGCTAAGCACATTAACTTTTTCGTTAGTGCTTCATCATCAAGTGCTAGATCGTAGTCAGAGTTAGAGTCAAACGAGCATAGAATATTTTGACTTTTTAATGTTCTTTTTGAACCGTGTTCTAAACTGACTTTTGATTTTTTTATGTCTATATAATCTGATAGGTCTTGATTAGGAACAATTATTTTCTTTGATGTATGGACGTAAACACATCCATTTAAATATTGATCTTTTATAGTTATAAAATCATCTAAGTAATTATTAACTGCAGTTACCACATCATCATTGTAACCATCTAGGTTTGAGAGATTATTTGCTATTATAAATCGGCTTTGGTCGACAACGTTCTCCTCAACTAATCTACTAACTAATTTTTCAATGTATTCCTTTTTATTAAAGTCTTTGGTACTAATCTGAGCATAATAACCAATATATTTAAATAGATCATTTTCGGATATTCGACCTTGTTGTCTTGATAAAATAGTGACAATAGCATCAATATAACTACTAAATTTATCATCATTATAATGTTTAACTTGATGATGGCTTATGTACTGATCATTTTGGAGTATAGAAAAATCCTCCAACCATTCGAATTCAATACTATATTGCTCACAGAACTCATCTATATTTTCCTTATGAAGCAATGCATCATTAATAAGCTTTAAACATACATACAGTCCGACTTTTCCTTGATAAGAAAAACCGTTCCACGTCGCGGTTGCATCAAACAATGGACTTTTAAATTGTGTATCTTCCATTTTCAGCTATTTCAATCCTATTGGGTAATATGCGGGGTAGCCATATCTAAAAACAATAAATTACAACAGCTTAAAATCTAACTTCATTTTATTTTGCAAATCAAGTAGGCAAGCATCCAATTATCGCTAAATCAGAATTAGCTAACCGAATTCTGACTCAGTTTTCATTATCATATATTCAGGGGCATACCGGCAGCTATAATATGGAAAGCTGACGTTTAAGCTTCAAAGATTAACGCTCACCCCTCGCTCAAAACCACCTTAGTGCATTTACGTTAACTCACTTTAGGGCAGCTTCATGTCTGACGATATGGTTCTGAAATGCCGTAGATCAGAGATGCGTTATGCTACAACACTAACGCAACCGCTATTGTAGTGATCAACCTTTAAGGTCGTATAATTTCATTAACCGTGACTTTTCTTCATTAAATATGTAGTCATAGTCTAGAGTATCTTCAAGGGTGTCTTTTATAAACATCAATTTCTTAATGATCACCCAAGCGCTGTAATTTACAAATGGATTAAGGCCAATAAAATTTCCAGCGTTACCATCTTTTACAGATTGTATTTTATAAATTATTTCAACCTTTTTCCATGCTTCTTCAATATCCCAATTTGATACAAATAGTAGTAAAGATGAAAGTGCCATTAACGGATTAGATTTAAAAAGTGCACTAGGAGATAGTTTTTGTGATAGAAAACCGTCATTCTTAACCATTTTAAAGGCAAGTTTCCGAGTTAATTGATACTTGTCTAATATCACGCTTCGGTCAAAGTTTAAGGTACTTGAGTCATTTATTATTATACTAATGGCCTTTTTCACTACAGCTTTCTGGCTTATCTCTAAATAGAATGGATTCTCTTTATAGTATTCAATCAATTTGTAATGAGGATATTGATGGCTTAGAGACTCATAAACTTCCTTATCGATATCAAATCCTTCTTTTGAGGCTTCGGTAACGTCTAGGACAAATTTTTCAGAATTTCTTTTAGATTTAACATATGAGCTTCTAGCAAGATTGACAATGTGTGGAGAGATATCAAAAAGCTCCTGACCACTTTTCCTCAAATCAAGAAACCATTGCCTCATATCTCGCATGTCACCTTGACTGAAAATATTGTTTTCTATCCCAATACTAACTATGACTCCAATTTGTCTTGTTATGGAAGACTTAGAGTTTCTGAAGTCAACTGTACCTTCATTTGCAACCAACTTTTGTTTGTCCTCTCCATTATAGAACTCACAAAATGGTAAGTGTGCATCAACTCCTTGAGAATTTCTAAATGCAAAGTGAGCTTGAGATACTGTTCTACCAGTCTTTGCACAAATACCCTCACTAACTATATAACCACCTGTTACATTGCATGCAGGACACTCTACGTCATTTTTTACAAAGTTTTGAAACGAAACATCTAGAGAGTGAGGACTTTCATTGAAAAGTGACTCCAATTGAGTTACATCTAATTCTCGTTTGTAAGTGTTTGAATAAGCAGTTATTGGCATATCTCATCTCTCAATTTGTCTGATTATAAGACCATTTCTTATCAACGATTAAGATACTACTTTGAAGACAAACTGTCGCTCATATTTATTTTCTCTTTTACTGTTGAATCTAGGTGACAAAAAGAACAAAGTCATCCATTAATCTCATCCTGCGAAAGTAACCTCTATATGGCATTTAGGATTAGTAAAACTATGAAATCTGCATATCGCGCGTAACTCATAACGGGGCAAATGTGAGTTAGGGCCGAAAGGCGGCTCTTTACAAATTCCGGATGCTCATAACGCAGTAAGTAGCGAGCTAAGTTTTATGTATCCACTCTTTGTTACTTATTATGTGTATTTAAAACAAGCTCAGTGCAACTTAATTGTTTGTTATTTAGTTTTAAAAAATTTGCTGTTGTACCAATAGCTTCAAAACCAAATTTGTGCAATATGTGCATTGAAGCAGGGTTATTATTTAGCACCTGAGCGTTTAATTGTTTTAAATTAAGCTTATTTTTTCCGATGTGAATTAGTTGTTTTAAGCAGTAACTTGCTACACCTTTAGATGTAAACTCTTTACCTACACGATAACCCACATAGGCTTTTTGGTCTGAAATATTTTTTAGGTTAGCTCTCGCAACAATAACATTGTTTTTAATTACAATACCGCAAAAGGCATTGCCTGAATTAATTTGATTAAGTAGATAATCAATATGCTTTGTAACACCACTGTGAGAATAAAAGTCTTTATGCCTTGGCTCAATAAAACTTTCAAACCATTCTTTGTTTTTCAATTCAAAGTCCAATAGTTTATTTACGTGATTTTTAGAAAGTGTTTTAAGTTCCATACACGCCTTTGATATTCATGATTTTTTGCTAGAGGTTTGCTAGGCATTTTGCCTTACAAGGTTGCTATCTGTAACTGTTGCTCTTTAAATAAATGTAGTTGAGTTTCAAAAGCAAACTGCTGTATCTCTGATTCCCATACATTTGAATCAAATGTAATCCAAACTTCCATAACTACTACCTCATTATTAGCTCGCTCACTTCGGATATTTCGGCCCTTACTTCGGGGTTTTTCAACATAAATACAATTTAAGAAAGTAAAATGAAATTATAACCTAATCAAAGTCAAAGCATGGGCCTTTGATTTGATAATACTCGATCGGCAAATTAAACTTGCTTTGCAGTTCATTCAGATAGGAATGTTCAACGCTTGTGCATTTTACAGGACCAGCAACAACTAACTTTTCAACGAAACCTGTTTGATAAAAGTAGGCATACTCTAGAAGTTGCCCAATTGCTTGTCGTATACATGATTTAGCACTAAATGCTGTTTTGATTTCGTATAATCTGTACTTATCACCCAATTAAAGAGTCAGGTCAACTCTTCCGCATCCGATTAGGTTTTCAGTGCCTACATTATCTCTGCCATAGACTCGTATTAATTCATCATACAAAGCCTGTTGAAGATCATTGTGCAGGAGGCGTACATCAATTTGTTCATCTCTCTTATAGGTAAGTTTGGTAAATGACTGTTTTGTTCTGCAACCTGGTTTGAAAATAAAAGAGGGAGTAGAAGGTTTGCCATTTTTTGATGCTATCTCTATGTGAAGATACAAAGGTAGCAAGCGATCTAACACATCACAAACTCGCTGATAATCAATTCTTTCACGATTTTGTTTTTCACCTAGGAAAATAAAAGCATTAGTTTTGCACCATTCTGACTTGATTATGGTTGGCTGAAAGTCTTCACTTCTTGAGCCGTCATGCTCAACATCATGGAGCCACATGCTTAAATCGTAAAACTCAGTTCCGAATTCATTGATGTATTAATTGAATAAATTAATTTTCTCTATTAGAGCATTAAGGTTTGGATGATCTCTACTAGGGCGAAGGGAGAATGCTAGTCCGTATCGAAACGAATTATTTTCAAAGCCGATGTTAAATTGAAGCTCGGCTCGACCTCCGAAATGAGCTCCCCAATCTTTTTTTACTCCCCTTTGGTCAAATACGTACTTTGAGGGAACTCGTGATAAAGAATGAATATTTTTCCTCAATTCTTGAAGGTTACCCAGCTCATATTCTGTGAGCATTTCATTAATTTTATTTGCCATGTGAAACAGAGATTTCATTTAAAAACCTAAAAGTTATACCTGAATTGAGAATTACATTTAGATTATTAATGGCAACTTTGATTTTTGATAACAGTACTCGGCTTAATTATCTAATGATAAAGTGTTATTGGTTGAGATTGCGTTTAATTTTTTACATCATAAAGTTACGATTTATAAATAAATAAAATTCAACTAAATCAGCTGTTTAAAATTTCTATAAATTTTTATTGTGAAATATACACTTTGTATAGTTGCCAATTTAGTGACCTTCTGTTTAAAATATAGTTTCATTGTTAATAATTTTTTATTGGTTGTGTTATGGAAAATCGAAGTCAATTTTTGGATGAAGCAATATCTATTCAAGTTAGTGCGTTGCTTCTAGTGAAACAAGCTGCAGTTGTAGATATTCAATTGGCTGCGCACCTTTTCTGTATTCAATCTGAAGCTGATGTGGTTGCTATACGTGATGCTAGTACAATGACATTGCAACGACTAGCTAGAGAAAAAACAGTTATTAACGCGGCATCGCTTGGTTTGAATGGAATTAAACAAATGCTAGATGCTATTAAAAGTGCTGAAAATAACGATTTAAAACTTGGCAAGCTTAAAAACTTAGCTGCAAGTACCTCAATCGCTGTGGTGGGGAATTAATTATGAATGCAATTAGTTCAGAACTCATAGGTTTAGTGGATGGTAGAAGTGTTTCATATAATATAACAAGAGACATTTCACTGATTGTTACGCTGATGTCTCTTAATGCAAGACCAGCTCTTGTTGCAGAGCTCTTTCCTTATATCAAAATTGGACGCTATAAAGAAATAAAAAGGGAAGTAGACACTATTTCTTCTAAGCCATTTGAGTTCAAGAAAATTGCAAATTCAGTTGGTTATGGATGGGTTGATTCAAACCGCGAAGGCTTTTTGATAGCGAATCTGCTATTTAATGAAGCTAAAGCTCTGTACCCTAATTTTGATTTTGATAATGATAATGTTTTTGCAGATATGCTTGTTAATGTTTGTATAAGCTTTAATAAGCGCTTCCAAGATTTGGTCGACCCAATTGACATTAATCAAGTAAATTCATTGTTTTGTGGAATTTCTAAGCAGGACTTATACCCCAATAGATGCTCATGTGGCCGCTTTTATTTAAGAACAACCCAAAGCTTCACTTCTTCTTGTCCTTGGTGCCGTTGTGGTGTTAATCCTAAATCAGTGAAAACAATCAAACTTAAAAAAGTAAATATCCATCATTTCGTTCAAGAGCAATCAGTTCGAGTACAACACACGCAAGTAGCTCATATTTCGTAGGTTGAAAGGAATGAGATTCTATTTAAGTTTAACAATTGTAGCGTTGGGAGTTATGAATGCTGGCTTTGTGTCTGCTAAAAGCTCACCGGTTTCTGGAACAGAAAAGCCTAGTAGAGGATGGCACTTTTACGAAGATCCTGAGCTTGTAGATGAGGAAAAGCAAGAAGTTCCAAAGGCGCAACCTCCTTCTGCACAGCCAAATGATAAGAAACAACCAGAAATGGTTGAAATTAATTCAGCTTGGTTGAAAGAAAACCTTCCTAAATTACTCAATACAGCTATTGATGATCCTAGTACAGAGAACATTTCAAACTATTATTACGCACAACGTTTAGCTATCGACAAAGCGAATGCATTTAGCGATCAAACAAAAGAATTTTTTATGTTTGAAGAGCAACTTTCTGAAAGTAACCGCCGACCAAATTCAAGTAATGCGTTATTTGCTCATAAAGTAAAAACAAATAAAGATAAAGCCAAAGTGTTCAATTCTTTATTTGATAAAGCAGGGCTGTGGATGTTCTATCGTTCTGACTGCCCGTATTGTCACCAACAATTTCCTGCGATGGAGTCCTTAGCTAAGATAATGGGGGTTGATGTGTTAGCAATCTCAATGGATGGCATTCTTTTAGATAAAGAGTTCCCGGGAGTTAAGCATGTGATCGACCCTAATATGACTTTGTCTCGAAAGTTTCAAGTGAACATTACCCCTACAACAATGCTTGTCTCAAATGATGGTCAGCACTTTCAAACAATTAAATATGGCATGGCATCAGGTAGTGAACTTGTTCAAAGAGCACTCTATGCAGCAAAACGGATGAACCTCATTAGTGAGGAGCAATTCGTTAAAACACAAGAAGTAAAAGACATTCTTGTGTCAAAGGAGCCTTTAGTAGTTGAAAAGCAAAAGTTAGAAGACAACCCTTCAATTCTATCTGACCTACTCAGAAAACGGCTTAATGAGATTAACCTTTCAACGACATCAAAGGCTCAGTAATGTTTAAAATTAATAAATTAACAGTGCTAATTGCACTTAGCGCTTTGTCTCCATCAATTCATGCTTCAACTGTGATGGAAGATGTCTTTACTGAAGCTGTAACATTTCAAACGACAACTGCTACGTCATTCAGTACACCAACAAGAAACGGTATAAGTTTTGGTGGGGCTTCTTACAGAGTAAAAGGGGTAAGAGCGAATGTCGTTAATTTTCAACCTCCGAAAATATCTGGAGGCTGTGGTGGCATCGACTTTTTTGCTGGAAGCTTTAGTTTAATAAACTCCGACCAATTAGTGCAAATGGGAAGGGCGATTGCACAAGGTGTACCATCATATGCCTTTAACTTGGCTTTAACTTCAGTTTGTCCCTCATGTAGTAAGTTAATGTCAGACCTTCAAACAAAACTTGATGAATTTAATCAAATGACGGCTAATGGCTGCGAAAAGGCTGTTGGATATTTGGGAGATCTGAAATTAGATGACGGCACAAATGCAGTCGATACTTTCAAGAGCTCAGTGCAGTTTGGTGCTTTAGAAGGGCTCGCAAATGATGCTTCAGGTTGGTTAACAGATAGAGGTGAGGTAAACGCTACGAAAGGCGATACAGATAATACAGCTGTTAAAGCAGAAAAAAATGGTGTCGAAGTAGAAGTTAATACAGCTCATCATATTCTAGTGAATGCAAATGTCAGTGCATATACCCATTCCTCAATCTCAGGTTTGGGTGGTGCAAACTTAAAAGACCTCATCATGTCGTTAACCGGTACAACAATTTCTAGAAAGTCTGGAAGCACAAGCTCGACCGATACTGGGATTGATGTAATAACTAAACCTGCAACTGTCTCATTAAGAGATATTTTCGAAGAGTCTGATACAGGCTCAATTAGAGTAATGAAGTGTGAAAGCACAGATCCAAATTGCTTAAACCCTATTGAACAAACTATCTTAAGCAGAGGCTTGAAGTACATTTTTGATGATATAGCAGAGCAGCTCGTTGCGAAAATTGATAAAAGATTAAACGTAGCTCAGGCGGCAGATGAAATAGCACTACAAGCTATTGCAGATTTAAATGCTACAGAGTTAGTTAGCGCTTTAAAAAGCCCTCGGTTGGCTGCAAAAACATTATCATTAACAGCGCAGGAAGCTGTAGCTCAGCAAATAATAACGGTACTTCAGGAAGTACTTCATAACATCAAGTCAAATTCATCTGTAGGTTTATCATTAAAAGGGGCTGTTGCTAAACCATATATCGAATCACTGGATAAGCTAAATGATGATCTTGAAAAAATGCGCTACAAAATACGTGAAGATTTGAAGTTAGTTGCCACACCATATGCGGTTACTCAGGCAATGAAATAAGTTATAGACTATGATGAACAGTGTGAGCTTGATGGTATTTATGATTTCAAAGAATGATAATTTTGAAGTTCAAGAAGAGTGTAATTAAACATTGTACCGGTGTTTGTTGGGTATATTCAGTGAAAGCATTATCAACTAAAATCTAAATATATCTTAATCTCTTGAATTGAAATACGTTAATGAATCAGTTACTTCACTGAATTTTGGAAAGAGTTTTTTGCAGTAATGATTTTTTTTCTATGAAGCTTGTTGCAGAAAAACAATCAGAAAATATGATTACTTCATACCCTCTTCGATTTGCTTCTTTCCCGTTGCTATCTATAGTTAATGCAGCACAGGCTCCTACGAAAAATAATTGATCTATTTTGTTTTTTTCAGGGCGCTCTCAACTTTAGGATTGCTGAGCATGTTTAAACCAAATTCACAGGGAATACTTTGAATTAATTCTCCAAAAGTACTAAAAAAATCTAATTCTTGAGCGCCAAATGAGCCTTTTTTAAATGCTTTAGTATCTGCGACCCATTAAAATATGCCTACAGGGGCATCTAGCTTTCGAATTTCATCAGAGTAGATTAAGGGAATGCTTATTACATAATCAAAGTTAAGAATATGTGTCATTAAGAGTGAAAAAGTACACTCTAAAGCTTCTTTTTGACAAGCTACGTCTTTGATAAATGGGTTTATCTTACCGTTATAGTGGAAAATATCATTTTGATAGCCTGTAATAACTAAGGCTGACTTTTTCATAATGACCCTCCGATGAACCTAATAATTATATTAGGATAATAGCCTATAATTTTATCAGGTAAAATTATAGCTTTTAAAAAATCTACTTTCTAACTCTAAATGTTCTCATTGTAAAAACTATGATCATTAACTGAATTTTGGTAACTTACTGATAAATAGGGTGGTGTTTTTTGGTCTCATAATTGCTTTGTAATTATCTTGGAGGCGCACATGATTAATATCTATGATGTCATAAGAAATGTAATTGCAGTTGAGGAAATTACTGAACCTCACTTTTTTTGCATTGAAAATTTAACTGGCTACCACCAGTGCCTTCTACACTCTTCTAAACTGCATAAAATACTTCCTCAGTTAGTCAATAACTTACGTATGTTGAGCTGCCAAGGTTTTAGCTAACCACCTCACTTTGCTAAAAATAAATAACAGCCTGCAGCTCAAATTTGGAGATGAAATTGTTTACCACTTTACCGATAAATGTGAATTTATTTACCCGTACACAGTTGAACCGCGCCTTAGAGAGTGTGCTGCTAAAACCAGTAATTCATTAATTGAAAAAATAAGGCTCTATTGTAACTTTCAGACCCAACAAGAACATTGGAATTTAGAGTGGGTAAATGAAAATTTTAATAACTCTCATAGTTAAGTTTGATAACACTATAAATCTCCATGAACTTAGGTAGTTAAGTTATTAACTGATACTTTAGGATAGTTTATAACTACATTTCTTTAATAAGTTTATCCATTAATTCGTCAGCCCACTCAATCCCTTGCCAGTAGGTTTGCATCAACAATTCAACATCTTTGGAGTTAAATTTATCAAGGTTAAAATCGAAGCGCTCTATAGCTTTTATGATAAGCAGTTTATTACCGATAGAGTTTTCTTCACCTTTTAATGCGGCTTTTAACTCTTTATTTAAGTTAATTTTTTCAAGAAGTGTTTCTAAATCTGTACCTATTAGAGCATGGAGACCAGAAAATAACCCCAAATAGAAATAATCATCTTTATTTTTTATGGCTCTAATTTCTGCAAAGGCTTCTAGTGCTTTTGCTCTACTTAATAAAACCCTAAAAATTTCAAGAGGGCTTTTTGATTCACTAGCAAGTAGCAGTAATGACACCCATTGTTGCACAGCTTTAATACCCAGCATGACAATTGCTTCGCGTAAATTCTCAATTTTTCTTGAAAAAGAAAAGTAGGAACTATTAACTAGTAGTAGCATTTTGATAACTAATCTAGGATCACATGAGATTAGCGTGCTTATCTCATTTATTGTTATATCTTCCCTAAGAAGTTCCGTTATTAAATTTAAAGCTACCTGCTTACTAGGGCTCACTTCAACGCCTTTTACTAGTTCAGGTTTGTCGAAGAAATATCCTTGGAAGAGATCAAAGCCAAGCTTTAAACATTCTTCGAACTCTTTTTCGGTTTCTACTTTTTCTGCAAGTAATATCAAGGAATAGGGTTGTAAAATTGGTAATGACTTCTTTATGTTTTCAAATGGAATTGCTGAGATGTCTATTTTCACAATATCTACATAGGGTAAGAACTTGAATCTATCAGGTTCGAATATAAAATCATCTAAAGCAAATTTGAAACCTCTCTGTTTAAGATTTCTTATTCTTGCTATAATTTGAGGGCTGGCAACAACATCTTCTAGAATTTCTAAGATAATATTATCAGAAAAGCTAGGGAAAAAGCTCGGTGATTCTATCAAAGAAGAATCGATATTAATAAAAGCAGGTAAATTATTTGTTTTTTCATTATTCTGTATTGCCGTAAACAAATTACTAAGAAGCTCACTTGTAGCTCCCATAGCATCATTGCTTTTGCTTACGTCGTAACGACTCCCTCTATACAAAAACTCGAAGCCATAGATTTCATAATTGGCATTAAGTATGGATTGCCTCGCCATTAGTGTGTTCAATTCAACCTCTTAGCACAAAATTTAGTCTTGTCATCATGTTTTTGCAGATAAAAGTAGTAAAGATTTCATCATATATTACTTTTTTACAATGTAAAAATTAATATGTGGCTATAAATTAACAATAACCATAGCGAACCAAATTAGGTTTTAATCTAAAACGTACAACCGTTTAATAAGGTAGCTCATATCATTTTTTCTTGATCCAGTTCGAAGATAGCTAGTCAGTGGTGACACTTTACATGCTTGTTCACCAAAAACGATTGTTGGAGTATGTCCATAAAACATAACCGTGTTTGTGTCATCTTTGAATGAAATATTAAGCTTTGGAGTAATAGGCAAGGGTCTTTTTATTTTGATAAATTCACCTGGTTTGGCTTTAACTAACTCAATTTCTTTATCAACCCAAGGTGCCCATTCTGCTCTGGTTTTGCCTGATGGAGGGTTATCTTTGCTGCCGGCTAAATAAGTAAGAAACTCATCTTTGTTAATAGTTCTCATACTGTTTTTGTTACACCAAGTAAAACCAACTCGTTTAACAGGGCCATCAGCAGCTTTGATAAGCCTGTAAATTTGCAAGGTGATAGCGTTAGGACAAATTGACTGAATTAGGTCTCGCTTTTGACCTTGGTTGAGTTTGTTACAGTTGATGAGCTCTTTTATGATCACTTTTTGTAAATTACATGCATCTACTAGCTGTGAAGCTAATTGATAATGACTTGGCGCCAATTGGATAAAGCCAGGTAGTCTAAAAGGGTATTTAGGTGAGTGATTATAATCTGGTGTAAACCGGGAAAAAGCTCCTGTGGCCATACTTAATGCAGTAAAGCCGGTATGCTTTTCAGGGGTTACTAATTCCCAACCACTAGTATTGGACATGTCACCAGCTGAAGCTGGTAACTTATAGCATTCAGCATGAATCACCTCAGATTCATGAAGGAATTGGTTAAGTGCTTCAGTCGCACTAACTAATTGGTTAAATGCAAACTCAACATCATTATACAAAGACATAGGAAATTCACTTAAGCGGTTACTTTCTATACCATCATACCACGTATTGTATATAAAGCACACACCTCAGCATCTGCGTTTTTGTCCTTTGTTTAATTTAATTTTTCTTTTATTTATTTTTATCTTCTTGAAGTAGGGCGCAATACAATCGGGGCTATTCAATGGCACTATGGGTGGGTGAGTATTGATTATAGCTTTTAGTATGATGGTATAGATTTAATGTTAAAGTAGCCGGAATTCCGAAACAAGGTATCCATATGAAAATAACAGTGGATATTTTATATCCTACAAAATGCTTGATAAACTGTTGGCATTTGCAATCTCATATCAAAAATTTATGCGAAAAAAAATTCCTGCTCCAGTTATTGCTGTTTTATCAGATAATCTGCATGAGATAGAGTCACACGTTGGATTAGATAACCTATTTACCTATGCTGACGCACCAGGAGAACCGCCTGTAGGGTCTAAGCAAGTAAAAATACAAGCTTGGTTACGACGAATTAATAAAGAATCTGATTTTCCACTTAAAATTCTAGGGAAAATCATTGAAGAATACATGGAGTTGTCTGATGAATTAGCTCAAGATAGCTATCAATGGGGAGTAAATATTACAGCGCAAAAGCAAGAGCTAAAGACTAAATTAATAAAAGTCTTTGAGCGTTGTAATTTAACATACATCAATGGGGGGACAGTTTCAGACGGTAGTTCAGCTCCCAGCAAATCATTATTGGAGGTAATTAAAGGGCGTGATATCCCTTCAATAGAAGCTGAGTTTAACCGCGCATTAAATAATGTAAATTCAGCCCCACGAGACGCTGTTTCCGCTGCATGTAACATATTAGAGTCAATCTTTAAGGTATACATTGAAGATGAAAAATTACTGTTCCCCCAAAAGCAAGATCTCCAAGGTGTTTGGAAAGTAGTAAGAGATGATTTAGGTTTTGACACTAAACTAGTTCAAGATGATGATCTAAAGAGGATTATTTCTGGGATGTTGTCAATTGTGGGAGGCATTGGTGCATTTAGAACGCATGCAAGCTCAGCGCATGGGGAAGGACGCAAGGTTTATAATTTGAAACCACGCCACGCTAGGCTTGCTATTCACTCTGCGCATACTTTAGCATTATTTGTCCTCGAAACTTGGGATGAAAAAAAGTCAAAAAAGCCTAAGAGTGTTTAAGCTTTGAATTAGCCGTTTAATGCTTGCGTTCTAAATGGCCAAGATTTGAGCCGCTGGAATAGAAAATGTATTCTGCATGGGAAGTTCTATTTCTTATTTCACTTTTAGGCCGATTTCGAATGGGCCGTGAAGCCCATAAATGAGTAAATAGAATTCTTAATGGCTACACTGCGGCAAGGGCAGCTTGATACTATTAAAATTGGGTAGGGTATTATTAGAAATCGTTAAAGAAAGAGTTTTATCTGAACCAATAATTTTTATAAAGCCAGACTCTCTATCTAATGTTTTTAGGCCCGTAAAAAATACCTCAGCAAACCAAAGAGCTTTGTCTTTATCCAATGTAAATCTTTTAGCTACATCTCCTCCAGCACCTCCAGCACCACTATAACCAATTTCTACAACGTAATATTCTTTCATGTTTAACCTCTTATTTTAAATTAATTACTTTTTTACTATTGAACCACAAAGTTGGCCATCACGCTCAGAGTAAGAAAATTTAAAATTTTGAAACTCAGTAGATACCACTTTTATATTCTCAAGTTCAGCTGAGTATGTGTCATTCAATAGCTTTTCCTCTCCACTTATAGTGTTTAAGGCCGCATACGTAGTAAGAAGATCCACTTTTATTTGCTTTTTGATTGCAGCTCTATCATATGATAATGGATAACATGCAGTATTATCCCCAGGGATAATTGCTGCAGCTTCGCTAGATAAGCACGCTAAGATTATTGATATTAGTGCTGTACTATTTTTCATTGTAAGTCTTCCACATCGATCATTTAAATCTAAGATATCACACTCTTAAAATCGCGCTATTTTCCAGAATTAAACAATTTAACAGGGCCAAAAAGCACAGTTCCTTGCTTTGAGTTCAATAGAGGCAATTTCAAAGTAATGATTAAGGGTGTGTAAAATTCAAGTGGCAAAGTCATGCCGTATCGAAAATATGAATTCAAGCTGCAACTTACAATAGATAATGAAATGCAAAGTGAAATGTAAAATAACCCGCGAACTGGGCTTTGTTTCTTTTTAATGAGTAACATCTGAACCTCCAATTAACATCACTCAATGATAAATACCAATAGAACATATTAAGTTTGTTTTTAATTAAAATTTCGCATTTTTAGGCCAAACAAATTTGAGAGTTTGTATGCTTGCTGAGAGTACAAGTAGGCAAAATCTAAAAGCGGAGATTGAAGTACTTAGTCAGCCATCGTAATGATCTATAGGCATACCTTTGCTGAGAAAAAGACCGCCAGAAATTATAATTTTAATGAAGCTAATGACATTTTTAGTGCTATTTTCGCCACACTATGACTCTTTCTCATCTAAAACAGACGTATATTCTTCTCCTCAAATACCCTGGCAAAAGATAACAGTTGGCCACATAAAAGCAATAATAAAGGACTATTGCTGGTAAACTCTCAGTACATTATTATTAAAATAGATGTAGTAGTTAGAGTTGGATGTTTATATGGGAGCCTCGCCTATAGCCTTAATGAGCTTATTATTCTGCTTCATATTTTGGGTGATTTATTCTTAAAGCGTGAATTTATTCGTTCTCTTGCAATAGCGCAGCGCGTCAGAAAGTTGGTTCAAGAGTCAATTCAACTGGAGGTCTACATGAAAGGACTGCCAGTTAATGATGAGCGTTCTGCTGTATTCCGTAGAATTCAAGAAATTAAAGCTGAACTTGCTGGAATAGAAGGCTTTCCTCAAAAGAGTAGTATTACCCCAGCCTATGCATCCAAGATTGAGCTTAAAAATGTTGTTAATTTAGCCAGCTACAAACGCAGAGCTTAATATGGAACATATAAATGCATTTGTAATTTCTTATAACAAGTTATTTACTGCAGGAGCTAGTGACTTCTTTTTTAAATACTTGATGAGCTTTTCAGGCTTACTTTTTGTGGTTTTCTGCCTAACTATCATTAAAGCCTACTATAAAAAAACATCATTCTCACACATGTGTTTAGTAACATTCGTTACAATATCCTATTTATCAACTGATTACTTAATGGCTCTGGAGTACTCAAGAGAAGGCGGTGGTTTTATAGATGGTATAGTCAATATGTATTTGATGTTCTCACTTTTTGATAGCATTACAGCGCTTATCATTGCCTTATTATTTCCTTTTATAAGGAAGGGTAAAGGGTACTCAGGTGCTTCAGTAATTACAATGTGTATCTTTTTGATAAATTCTGTCTTGCATCTAATTTTGATGTTAAATTATATTACGCAAAATTCCCTTAACCCATATTTAGGCTTTTTTTATTCCATTACTGTAAATATAAACGACTTGATATTACTTAGTGCATTTCTGGCCCCAACATTTATCGCTAAAGTAAAAAACCTTTTCACGGAAAAACTGTTTTTACGCCAGTCGGATTAAAATGGCCAGAGTCTTTCTGGCCATTTTATTTTCGGCCCTAAACCACCTACTTCAGTAGGTGGTTATCATCATTTAGGCTTTGCCTGAAAAAATACTCATGTTAATTCCTTACTTGATTTTTAGCGAAGTCATATAAGGAAAAAACATGAGTAGAT
>NZ_JAKGAW010000065.1:0-17502 GCF_021532475.1 Pseudoalteromonas sp. APAL1
TCATAGTGCAAACAGTGCCAACGGTTTACCCTTCTGGCGGTGAAAAACAGCTAATTAAACTGCTAACGGGCAAAGAAGTCCCAAGTGGAAGTATTCCTGCCGATATTGGTATGTTGGTGCAAAATGTCGGTACTTTGTTTGCGGTAAATCAAGCCGTAAATGAAGGTAAACCTCTGATTGAACGCGTGGTGACAGTAACGGGTAACACCATTCATAAACAGGGTAATGTGTGGGCTTTACTAGGCACCGAAATAAAACATTTATTAGATTGCCAAGGCTTTTCGCCAGTTCCACAGCAACGTGTGGTTATGGGCGGTCCAATGATGGGCTTTACCTTACCAACCGTGCGCATTGGTGTCGTTAAAACCACAAACTGTATTTTAGCACCAGATCACCAAGAGCTTGCTGAGCCGGGTGATGAAAAAGCCTGTATTCGTTGTAGTGCCTGTGCTGACGCCTGCCCTGCTTCATTATTACCTCAGCAATTACAATGGTTTGCTAAGTCTAAAGAATACGACAAACTCAACGAGCACAATTTATTCGATTGTATCGAATGTGGTGCCTGTGCTTATGTATGCCCAAGCGAAATCCCCTTGGTGCAGTACTATCGCGTTGCTAAAGCTGAAATAAAAGAGCAGCAAGCAGAGCAAATTAAAGCAGAGCGAGCAAAAGAACGTTTTGAAGCACGTAAAGAGCGCTTAGAGCGCGAACAAGAAGAGCGTCAAAACCGCCATAAACGTAAGCCGGCTGCTAAGTCAGATGGCGAAAAACAAAAAGTGGCCGATGCACTCGCCCGAGTTAAATCTAAATCTGATGATAAAGACAGTAAGTCAGCTGTCGCTGCAGCTATTGCCCGTGCGAAAGCGAAAAAGCAAGGTGCTGAGCTTGAGCCTGATAACTCTGAAGTAGCTAAAGAGCGTGCAGCGCGTAAAGAACAAGCACGTAAATACAAAGAGCAAAAAGCACTAGAGCAAGGTGAAGAAAGCGTCGATAAAGATGATAAAAAATCAGCTGTCGCTGCCGCTATTGCCCGTGCTAAAGCAAAAAAAGCCGCGCAAGCTACAGAAGAAAACGTTTCTGCTGAAACTGACGCTGCGCCAAAAGATGACAAAAAAGCTGCTGTTGCAGCTGCAATCGCTCGAGCCAAAGCGAAAAAAGCCGCACAAGCTACTAAAAATCAAACTGAAGCTGAAGAAGAAGCAACACCTGTCGATGACAAAAAAGCCGCTGTTGCAGCTGCAATCGCTCGTGCCAAAGCGAAAAAAGCGGCGCAAGCTGCTGAAAATCAAACTGAAGCTGAAGAAGATAGCGCACCAGTAGATGATAAGAAAGCTGCTGTTGCTGCCGCCATTGCCCGCGCTAAAGCAAAAAAAGCCGCTAAAGAGCAAACAAACAGTGACGATTCATCACAGCAACTTGATGATTCAAGCGATGAGGCTGATTCAAAGCCGCAATCTGATGCCCCTGAATCTAGCGAAGATAAGAAAAAGGCTACTGTTGCCGCTGCTATTGCCCGCGCTAAAGCGAAAAAAGCCGCGAAAGAGCAAGCGCAGAGTGACGAATCATCAGAACAACTTGATGACTCAAGCGATACGGATGATTCAAAGCCGCAGGTTGATGAACCTGAGTCTAGCGAAGATAAGAAAAAAGCAGCGGTCGCTCGTGCCATTGCAAGAGCTAAAGCGAAAAAGTTACAACAAGAAGGAAACGATAAGTCATGAAACTAACCATGGCGAGTTCGCCGCATAATCATAGCCATAAATCATTAAGCCGATTAATGATGACAGTGATTGCTGCGTGTATTCCAGGCTTAATCGCGCAAGTTTTCTTTTTTGGTAGCGCTGTTTTAATTCAGCTTGTTCTCGCGCTAATTACAGTTAGCGCCTGTGAAGCCGCTGTATTGATGCTTCGTAAACGCAAAGTTTGGCCAACACTCAGTGATGGTAGTGCGTGGTTAACAGGCGTATTACTGGCGTTGAGTATTCCGCCTTTAGCGCCTTGGTGGATCATCGTAATTGGCTGTCTCTTTGCAATTGTTATTGTAAAACAGCTTTATGGCGGCCTTGGCTTTAACTTATTTAACCCTGCTATGGCAGCTTATGTATTACTACTTGTATCGTTTCCGGTGCAAATGACCAGCTGGTTACCTGTGAGTGATTTACTTGCATCTCCGATCAGCTTCTCACAACAGCTGTCTGTTATTTTCAATGGTTTTACCAGCGCTGGATTTAGTGTCGATCAGTTACGTGTAGCGATTGATGGCACAACCATGGCAACACCACTTGATACCGTTAAAACAGATGTCGCCCATCACCTAACGGTGGCTGAGAGTATGAGTAAGCCTCTTTTTAATGACTGGTTTGGCCTTGGTTGGGGCTGGGTTAACCTCGGCTTTTTAGTCGGTGGTCTTTATTTATTAAAAGCTAAAATCATTAACTGGCATATCCCTGTGAGCTTTTTAGCCTCATTAGCAGTGTGCAGTGGTATTGGTTATATCGCAGCCCCGGGCACAGAGCCAGGCGTGGTATTTCACTTATTCAGTGGTGCGACCATGTTAGGTGCATTTTTTATTGCTACCGATCCGGTTTCTGCATCAACAACAAATAGAGGCCGTCTAATTTACGGCGCGTTAATTGGTCTGCTTGTTTACTTAATTCGTACTTTTGGTGGTTACCCTGATGCAGTAGCATTTAGTGTATTGCTATTAAATATGGCAGTGCCATTAATTGATTACTATACGCAACCACGTACTTACGGCCATGGAGTGAAATAATGATCCTTTCCTCAATGACTAAAAATGGCGCTATTCTTACCGCATTTGCGCTCATTACCACAGGCACTGTAGCCCTGACTCATAGCCTGACTGCTGAGCGTATTGAAGAGCAAGAAAAGCAACAACTTGCAGAGCAGCTGCAACAAGTACTTGATGCCCATCATTACGACAATCAACTTTACAAAGATTGTGTTGTGATCACCGATGAGCGCCTTGGGCCACGTCCAGATCAAGTTATTTACCGCGCCTACAAAGACAATAAACCGTATGCTTTAGTGATGCGCCATGTTACCCCAAGTGGTTATAGCGGCGATATCAACTTATTAACGGCGGTTTTTGCCAATGGTGAAATAGCGGGTGTTCGTGTCACTAAACACGAAGAAACACCGGGCCTTGGCGATAAAGTTGAGGTCAAAAAATCAGACTGGATCACCCTTTTTAAAGGGCAAAATGTACTTTCTGAAGATGACAGCCGCTGGGCTGTTAAAAAAGATGGTGGCCAATTTGATCAATTTACAGGTGCAACCATTACACCGCGTGCTGTTGTCGGCTCGGTTAAACAAGCTGTGCTGTTTGCCCGAGCTGAATTTGATAATCTGTTTGCTGCACCAAACATCTGTCAAGGAGCCAAGTAATGAGCCAAGTTAAAACCTTATTTAAAGATGGTATGTGGGCTAATAACCCTGCCCTTGTGCAGTTATTAGGCTTATGCCCGCTACTTGCTGTTACTTCTACGATAACCAATGCATTAGGCCTAGGTTTAGCGACGTTATTAGTACTGGTTGGTTCTAACGTCACCGTATCGATTGTGCGAAACTGGGTGCCTAAAGATATTCGTATTCCTGTTTTTGTGATGATTATCGCAGGCTTTGTAACGATAGTTCAGCTAATGATGAATGCCTATACATTTGGGCTTTATCAATCATTAGGGATTTTTATTCCACTGATTGTTACCAACTGTGCCATTATCGGTCGCGCAGAAGCATTCGCTTCTAAAAATACGGTGCCACTTTCAGCCTTTGACGGCCTGATGATGGGGCTTGGCTTTATGTTAGTTTTAGTGGTGCTAGGGGCAATGCGAGAGCTTATTGGTCAAGGTACGCTATTTGATGGCGCCGATTTATTATTAGGACCATGGGCCGCAGCACTTCGAATTGAAGTATTCAGTTTTGATAACCAATTTTTATTAGCAATCTTACCACCGGGTGCCTTTTTAGGACTTGGTTTACTGATTGCTGCAAAAAATGTCATTGATACACAAATAAAATCTAAGCAAGTTGTTACTCCAGAAGTAGAAAAAGGCCCAAGAGCCCGAGTAACAAGTTTAACTTAAAGGAGAGCACGCACCGTCACTGCGTGCTTTACGCCACCATGAATAAAGAAAAACGCTATGAGATCTTATCTCGTCTTCGTGAGCAAAACCCGCACCCAGAAACAGAGCTTGAATATTCAAGCCCGTTTGAATTATTAGTTGCGGTTACCTTATCAGCACAAGCTACAGATGTGGGTGTTAATAAAGCAACCCGTAAGCTATTCCCTGTTGCTAACACGTCTCAAGCGATTCTTGATTTAGGCCTTGAAGGCCTTCGCGATTACATCAAGACCATTGGTTTGTTTAATTCTAAAGCCAATAATGTCTATAAAATGTGTGAAATTCTGGTCAATAAACATAACTCAGAAGTACCCGAGAATCGTGAAGCACTCGAAGCATTACCCGGTGTTGGCAGAAAGACCGCGAATGTTGTTTTAAACTGTGCCTTTGGCTGGCCTACTATTGCCGTAGACACGCATATTTTCCGCGTTTCTAACCGCACTAAGTTTGCTATGGGTAAAGATGTAGTTGCTGTAGAACAAAAACTAGAAAAAGTGGTACCTAAAGAATTTAAAGTCGATGTGCATCATTGGTTGATTCTTCACGGCCGTTATGTGTGTACTGCTCGTAAACCTAAATGCGGCAGTTGCATTATCGAAGATTTGTGTGAGTTTAAAGAGAAGACAGAGTAATTAAGTATTATTGCGGACCTGCATTAGCTTGTTAGGTGTAGTTGAACCTTCATTTGTTGATGCAGAATTCTCACAATGAAAATATCGTTGGCTCTTTTTTTAAAAAAGATGTAGTGCTTTCTAAATATATACCGAGAATATCCTGGCTTGATATCGCTAACATCTTGAGCAAGGCTCGGCTCAGTAGACAAAGCCATTAGCGTTTCATGAATTCCAATTAAATAGTTTTCTGCTTGAGAAACACCGAATTCAATTTCGGTGTACTGAAAAATACGCTCCAAGTCATACTGAGCTTTGTTAGAGAGAATATATTTAGCCATTCGCTTTAAGTTTTGTTTTTGGATTTGGATATAATATCTAAAACCGTTAACTTACTCTCACCACTTAGCTCACCCTCTACTAATGCCATTCTAATAGCATCTTTTTCACTCTGATTATGGCGGATCAAATCGCGGATATAATCACTTGCATTTGAGAATCGACCTGACTCAACTTGGGCATCAATCCATGAGCGCATTTCATCTGGAATAGAGATATTTAAAGTTGCCATAGTTAATTCCTATATATTTACAGTCTTTGATTATGGCAGATATTGGCAAACTTTAGCAACAAATATGGTCGATGTGCACCAATGGTTAATCCTTGAAAGGCGCTATATCTGCAAAGTTCTTAACCTTTTATAGCATACCATAAGCACACTTTGCGCATTGTGCCAAACACAAGGTTTGGCACGATAATCCTAGCCATTATCGCTGGTTTTGGCTCACCTGCTTTTTAATAAACTCTCGCGTATCATTTAACAACGATACTCTTGCTGGTTCGTGAACATACATCATGTGACCACCGTGATAATAGTGATAGTCAATTTTATCAGCGTATATACCGTGTCTGTTTAAGGTGTATTCTGCATCAAAAAATGGCGTGACAATATCGTAATACCCTGAGGCAACCATCACTTTCATTTGCGGATTACTGCGAAGCACATAATTTAAATCTGGCGCGGTATTGACGTATCTTGGCTCCCATCCTTGTCCATCAGGAGCAGTACGCCAGCGCCAGTTATCTGATAACTCAGGGTCGCCAGGGTTTAAGTATTTTCTTTTCCACTGTACGTTTAAATCTGTACGCATGTATTTCATCAGTGCCGCTTTATATGCAGGCCCTATCACTTTAGACGCATCTTGCTTAGGAGCCGCTGTTAAATCGTCTCTTTCATCAAGCTTATAGCGTCCATCAAGCAAGCCTACTGCGACACCCTCATCACGCAATAACTCTTTAGCGAATCTAAAGGCGTTAATACGTAAATCAACCTGCTCAATATATTGTTTGCTTAGCCCTGTATAACGGTGAAGACCGTCAACAATTCGCGTTCTGTCAGCTTTACTAAGGGCATTACCCTTAAATAATGCTGGTAGTAATTCATCAACTGCAAATTGTCGGCTCGCATCTATAAAGGCTTCAAAATTTCCTGATGTGTCTACTTTTTTATGATACCAAGCAGTTGCAGCAAGTGTGGGTATGTAGGTGATGTAAGAAATGATGTTGTCATCAACATAAGGGCTTGAACCTTGATAGTCTAAAGCTTGCGACACAAAAATAATGCCATTTACATTAATCAGGTGTTTATCCATAAGTACTTTAGAAACAGCAGCTGCTCGAGTTGTCCCATAGCTCTCTCCCAATAAAAATACGGGTGCATTCCAGCGATTTTCTTTTGTTAGCCACTGGGCAATAAAATCAGCGATAGAAGATGCATCTTCTTTCAAGCCCCAAAATGCTTTGCTCTCAGTGTCACCTAAAGCGCGCGAGTAACCTGTACCAACAGGGTCCACAAACACCATATCAGTCACATCAAGTATCGTCTCAGGCGCATCTTTTAATTCGTAAGGAGCCAATCCAGGAGCCGTTGCATCGCTTGGTACCACGACTCGTTTCGGACCATAAGCGCCCATATGTAGCCAATTAGACGATGAGCCCGGACCACCATTCCAGATAAATGTGACGGGTCTATTTTTGTTGTCGTCTGCGGCTAGGTAATCAAACGAAAAGATAGCAGCAGTTGGCTCTTCGTTTTTGTTTAATAAATAAGTTTCACCGGCTACAGCTTTGTATTTTAGCTTTTTGCCATTGAAAGTGCCTTTATGCTGGGTCACAAATTTAGTGGCTTCGGGTATCGACTTTTTATTGTTTGAATCTGAGACTTCATCTGCATTAACTGCGTTCGTACAAAACGCAAACAATGTAGAGATGACTACAGTTTTGAAATTGGCAACATATGCCATGTTTTATTCTCCCTAGCATGTTTATCTTTATTTTTATCTGTATCTGGCTTGAGTGGTTTTATCGCTGAGTGCTCAATTAACCTTTTACTTAGGCATTACTTTTACAGTAAGAACATGTAATTTCAACTATCTGCGATTAACACGAAAAAAGTATAATCAGTTTCGGAACAAAAAATATCAGCGTAATCATTTCACAAGCTTCCATCCTTTCGTTATGCTGTTGAGTAATGTGAATTTTTTATATGAGTTGCTATGTTACCTTTACTTCGTATCTTGTTAATTGAACAAGATCCTGCCACCTTAAAAGAGCTTTCAACGAACCTAGAAAAAACAATCCCTAATTTTGAGCGAAGTGATGTTGATATCGACATTATTGAGTGCATAGAGCTCAAGCAGGCGTTGAAATATGTAGAGGAAGATGGCGATATTCAAGCTGTGGTACTTAGTTGGGATGTACTGAACAATGGCGAGCGCACCTATAGCCGTTTTATCGAGCAATTAAAAGGCATACGCCTAGAACTGCCTGTTTATGTTATTGGTGACGATACGAAAGGCTTGGAGATAGTTAACGAGTCAGAAGAAATTGAATCTTTCTTTTTTAAAGATGAGGTCATTTCAGACCCTGAAGCTATTTTGGGCTATATGATCAATGACTTTGATGATCGTTCAGAAACGCCATTTTGGACCGCCTACCGTCGTTATGTGGGTGAATCGAACGATTCATGGCACACACCTGGTCACAGTGGCGGTGCTAGCTTTAGAAATTCTCCGTATATTAAAGACTTTTATCAGTTTTATGGCCGTAACGTATTTGTTGGCGACCTATCGGTTTCTGTCGACTCGCTTGGCTCACTGTCTGACAGCACCAACACCATAGGCCGCTCTCAAGAATCAGCTGCGGCGACATTTGAAGTAAAACATACCTACTTTGTTACCAATGGTTCATCGACTTCAAATAAGATTATTTTGCAAACTTTACTGCGTAAAGGCGATAAGGTGATCATCGACCGAAACTGCCATAAATCAGTACATTATGGCATTTTGCAATCGGCTAGTTTACCTATTTACTTATCGAGTATTTTAAACCCTAAATATGGTATCTTCGCGCCCCCTTCACTGGCTGACATCAAGCAAGCGATTGAACAAAATAGCGATGCTAAATTACTGGTTTTAACTGGCTGTACCTACGATGGTCTGCTTAGCGATTTAAAACAAGTAGTGGAATTTGCGCATCAGCACGGTATTAAAGTGTTTATCGACGAAGCGTGGTTTGCTTACTCGCTTTTCCACCCGAGCTTACGACACTATTCGGCTATTAATGCTGGCGCAGATTATGTTACCCATTCGGCACATAAAGTGGTTTCAGCGTTCTCTCAGGCGTCTTATATTCATGTTAACGACCCTGATTTCGATGCCGATTTCTTCCGTGAGATCTACAGTATTTACGCCAGTACTTCTCCAAAATATCAACTCATTGCTTCGCTGGATGTATGCCAAAAGCAATTAGAAATGGAAGGTTATAAATTACTAAATGCCCTGCTGAATCACGTTGCAGAGTTTAAGCAGCAAATGGCTTCACTCAAACATATAAAAGTGCTCGATAAGCAAGATTTCATGGATATATTCCCTCACTTTAGTGGCGATAACATGGGTCACGACCCACTGAAGATCCTCATCGATATTAGTGAGTTACCTTATTCATTAAAGGATATTCATAAGTTTCTATTAGATGAAATTGGCCTTGAAATCGAAAAATATACGCACAGCACCATTTTAGTTTTACTGACTCTTGGCGGCACGCGCTCGAAGATCATTCGCCTTTACAATGCGCTGAAGAAACTCGATAGCGGTAAAGTAAAACTCGCCACTTCAATGAGACGAACACGCTTACCAGAGAATCTACCCGCTATAGACTTAGCCTGTATTCCTAGTGATGCGTTTTATGGCGAACGTGAGTCTGTGCCGATCAGTAAAAGTAACAACCGAATTTGTGCCGGATTAGTCACGCCTTATCCTCCTGGTATCCCACTGTTAGTGCCGGGGCAACATATCACTAATGAGCATATCGAATACCTTAAAGAGTTGGCGGGACAAGGTCTGACAATTCAAGGGAGCTTTGATGGCGAAATTTATGTACTTAAAGGTAAAGTGAAAAGCTAAGCTTTCGCTTATACAGCAAATACCTCATTGTTATGCAGCAATCCCTATTCATTGCTGCATAACATCACCCTTTTCATAGCAAACGCTTTATGCTTTGTCTCAATGCTACTGTGCAAGCAATCGAAATATCTTATAATCCATTTTCAATAATTTTAATGCACAGCCATACTGCGCTATTAGAATTGTACGAATTTAAAGACAAGAAAGAGGATGCTTAAAATGCGCTTATTACACACAATGCTTCGCGTTGCTGATTTAGATAAATCAATTGAATTTTATACGCAGGTATTAGGTATGAAAGAGCTGCGCCGTGCAGACAACGAAGAGTACCGCTACACCCTTGCTTTTGTCGGTTATGGTGACGAAAAAGATTCGACTGTGCTTGAGCTTACTTATAACTGGGATACAGACAGCTATGATTTGGGTAATGCATACGGTCATATTGCTATCGAGTTTGATGATATTTATAAAGCCTGCGAAGACATTAAAGCTGCTGGCGGTAATGTGAGCCGAGAGCCGGGTCCAGTAAAAGGCGGCACAACTGAAATCGCATTTGTTAAAGACCCAGATGGTTATGCGATTGAGTTAATTCAGAAAAAAGATAACAACACTTTTTGATATATAAATACTGGCTATTTCAGCGATTGCTGAGATAGCCACTTTGCGAGTACTTTTTCTAGTTCAGCAAAATTAATTGGCTTTGCGATATGATCGCTAATACCAACTTTTGCGCTTGTTTCGATGTCGTCTTTCATTGCATTGGCACTGATGGCAATAATCGGCGTATTAAAATCTGCCCTTGCAAGTAAATTTTTGCTGGCAGTTAAGCCATCCATCACCGGCATTTGAATATCCATTAAAATCAGTGCGTAATCCTGCGTTAGAGTTTTTTCACAAGCAATTTGACCGTTTTCGGCCAATTCATAATTTAGACCTAATTGAGTTAAATACTTAGTAATAACAATTTGGTTAATCGGGTTATCTTCAGCAATTAATATTGGCTTGCTGACCGCTTTAAAATCGAACTGAGTGTCTTCATCAGGTTGGTGTACTTTTGCGTTAGCGTCCTGTGGGTTTAGTGATTTAAAATTAACATTAATCTTAAACTCGGTGCCTTTACCAAGTTCACTAACAATAGCAATAGTGCCTCCCATTAAATCAATCATTCCTTTACTAATGGCAAGCCCAAGACCGGTCCCTCCATATTCACGAGTGGTACTACTTTGCGCTTGTACAAAGGGATTAAACAGGGCCGTTATTTTATCTTCAGCGATACCTATACCTGTATCTTTTACCGATAACACAACGGCTGTTTGGTGTTCATCTCGGCTTTGCAGAGTAAGCGAAAGAACGATCTCCCCTTGATTGGTAAACTTAACGGCGTTAGAGAGCAAGTTAATCAGCACTTGTTTGACGCGTATTTCATCACATTCTACATTCAGCGATTGTAATGAGGAGACCTCGAGCCGGCAGCCAACCCCTTTGGCATCACAACTCGGTTTAAATAGTAAGATAAGGTCATGGCAAAGCGCGACTAAATCACATTGTCGCGACTCGAGCTCTATTTTATTGGCCTCTATTTTTGAAAAGTCGAGAATATCGTTAATCACGGTTAATAACACATCACTACAGTTATTTATTTGCCTTACAAACTCTGCTTGCTCTTGTGTTAGCGTGCTTTTGTTGAGTAGCTGCAAAAAGCCCACAATACCATTCATCGGAGTGCGTATTTCATGGCTCATATTGGCTAAAAATTGGCTTTTAACTTGCTCAGAACGCTCAGCTCGAAGCTTTTCTAATTGCAACGAAGTAATTTGTATATCAATGGTATCAGCCATGCTGCTGAGCGAATCTGCAATATCTTTAAACTCTTGATAATGAAAATCGTCTGTATCTTGTTTGTAATTACCTAATGCATATTCACGGCTAAGAGCAGTAATACGATTTAGCGGGTTATGGAGTCGTGCCGTCAACCAACGCACTAAGAAAAATGAAATGATAGAGAGTCCTACAATTAACAACCCTGCTAATATGGCCGTTTGCTTTACAGCGCTGGTGTAAGCAGTTTTTGCTTCATTTATTTGGAACTGTAAACTGGTTAGCTTACCTTTATAATAAACATTACTGATTGAGGCCTGCTCCATTAATTTGCCGTAATCGCCAGCATCACCCACACTATATAAAATGTTTTCTTGTGCTGAAATTTGTACTTGCTTACCCGCTTGATAAACCGGTTGCTCATTATGTATAGCAAGCCACTTTAACGCCTCTGATAAAGGCACAAAAGATACTAATACGCCCGTTTTAATTATTGGCTCACTGAGAGAATCTTGCTCATGTAGCAAGGTAGATGTAATAGCCAGTAAGGCATTTTGTGTTGCCTGTAGAGGTGCGAGTAGCTCAGTGACTTGTGGATTATCGATAATTTGAATTGTGTTTTGCTCTGTTGATGCTTGAGCGCTGTCGAGAATACTTTTTGTGAGTTTGTAATTCAAATTTAAAGAGCTAATCGGATAACCTTCAACAATAAACCCTTGATTATCAATTATTATCGAGGCTTTTATCTGTGGATTTTGGGCAACAAACTCTTTTAGCAGCACAAGCGCAAACTGTGAGTACACCACTTTATTGGGCAGTTCAGTAATCGCCTTAGTGCTACTAAGCAATTGACTGTTTTTCTCTAGTTTGAATAGTAGCTGCTCGAGGCTGGCCGCATTATTTCTAGCTTGCCACTGTAAACTGGTGTTGGCTTGATCAATCGAGCTTAAATAGAAACGCCCTATCATCAAACCTGCAAGAATAAATAAGGGAATAATGACCAGTAGTAAAACACTGATAAACAAAGCGCGACTAAAGCGTGGACTACTCATTCATTCCCTTCATTGGCAATCGAGCGCTCTGCCAACCCTTGCATAAAAAGCCCCGCTTGCTCAGCTGTTAAGGCACCACTACCATAACGAATAAAGCCTTTATTCAAAACCTCCCACACGATGATCATAGATGCGGTAGAGGGCATAGGTTTTGTGAATTGTATGGCATCAGTTAAGGTTGATAACTCTGTGCCTTGTTGTGCTTTTAGGTTATTTAAAACCTCAATGTTAATTGGAATATCTTGAAGCTTTTGCCAAACCAGTGTTTGGAATTTTTCTGCTTGAACCAATTTAGCAAATTTAAATAAGCTTTCTTTATTTGCCCCGTTTAAGCCATCGTTTGGAAACGCCAGTACAAAGGTAGAGTAATAAGGCTGCATATACTCACCATTGAGTTTAGGTAACTGTTGCATCCCTAAATTATCACCAAGCGTCTGTTCATACGTTTTTAATGCCCATGCACCATCAATGGTGAAGGCGGCTTGCTGCGCTTTAAATGCATTATTTGAGCAAGTGTAATCGCACTGTCTATCAACCAGGTTTTGTTTATTTAAATCCCAAACAAATTTGAGAGCAGATTGCATTGCTGGGGTGTTTAACTGAACCTGATTATCTATAATTAGGTCACCATTAAAAGCCGATAAAAACGGAATAAACCAGTACATTTCCATAAAACTCCATGTAACAAGTTTAACCTCTTCAGGCAAGGATGATTGGAAACTATATATATCCTGCCAGTTTTCTATTGGCTCTTTAACAAACTGCTTATTATAAAAAAGTAACAGGTGATTGCCTTGAATGATGGGTATACCTAAGAGCTTATTGTTTAGCTTTGCAGTTTCTAAGGTTCGCTTGTCTGTGGTGTCAGCTATGAGTGAGTCTGGGATAACGCTATAGTTGGCATATTTATCAAGGCCTAAATGATCAGCGGGTACAATAATTACATCTGTTGATGTGCTGGTACTGGCATTTTGTACCAACCTTACTTTTAGTTCTTTTTGGTCAACCAAGACGGAATTAACAGTTAAACCACTTTGCTCTGCGAACTCACTAAGCAATTGGTTAAAGTGTTCATGTTTCATGGTATGGGCTAGGTTTATCGTTGCTGAATAGCTATCAAACGTCACTATTAGCATCGCCATCCAAAATACTCGCCACACGCTAACATCTACTTAAAAAGAGTGAAATTACCCTTTAGTTAAGCACATATGCAGTAAGTTGCCTAGCTTAATCAAGGGTTTTCTTAAACCTAAATGCAGCCACAGCTAAACCCAAAATAGTAAAGACTGAAAGCCAAATTAAGTCATTACTCATGCTTATTAGGTTAACCTCTTTTAGCACTATCCCTCTTATTAGCCTTAAATAGTGCGTTGCAGGTAAGCATTCTGCAAGCCACTGCGCAACCTTTGGCATGCCTTCATAGGGAAATACAAAACCTGATAATAGAATCGAGGGTAAAAGAATGAAAATTGTCATTTGCATTGCTTGAAGCTGGTTTTTAGCGATGGTCGAAAGCACTAAGCCAAGCACTAAACTGGCACATATAAAAGCAAAGGTTGCGACAACCAATGCAACTAATCCACCCCCAAAAGGAATATGAAACAAGACCTTGCCCATGCCTAAAATAATAAATAACTGAATAAAACCAATAAAGATATAAGGCACTACTTTACCAATCATCAATTCAAGTGAGCTTAAAGGTAAGGTGATTAAAAGCTCCATATTACCTCGCTCTTGCTCTTTAACTATGGCAGCAGAGGTAAACATAATCATCGTCATGGTTAAAATGACAGCAGCTAAACCTGGCACAATATTAACCGCTGAGCGCTGCTCTGGGTTATAAAATAAGGTTGTCTCAAAGGTTGGGTAAGTTCTATTCGCAGGTTTATCGAGAAGCTCTGCAAGCGGCATATTGCGCAGTGATTTTATGCTCGACGCGACCATTGTATCTGAGCCATCAACTAACCAATGCGCAATTGGCCTGACTAACGACTCATTACTACCATCAGGTAAACCAAAACCAACGGTTGGGTGCTGAGCAAGTCGGTTTGCCACATCGTGAGGTATAAAGAACACGGCGCGGACTTTCGCACTGGCGATTGCTGTTTGTGCTTGCTCTATACTGTCGTAATAATCTGTCACCTTAACCACATTTGTGGCTGATACTGTTTGTACTAAAATGCGACTGAGCGCGGTTTTACTATGATCGACCACGGCAACAGGGATATCTTTCACGTTGGTGTTAATAGCGTAACCAAATAGAATCAGCTGGATAAGGGGGATCATCACCACCATCGCAAAGGTCATTCTATCGCGGCGTAATTGTAATAATTCTTTGCTTACAATTGCTTTTATCCGGCTTAATGAAGTAATAATTTTCATTGTCTACCCTGCCCTGTACAGGTTACAAATACGTCTTCAAGGCTTGGGCGAACGCTATTTACTTGCCATATATCCTGACAAAATGATTGCTGTTTTATGAACTCAACGGGGTCTTGAACATCTTTTTTTACTAATACTCGCAGCTGTGCACCTAACTGAGTTGCCGAGATAACATGGTCGATTGTTGCGAGTTGTTTTTTTAATTCTCTGGTTTGCGCCCCTGCGATTTCTACTACATGAGCATGCATGTCTGTCATTAATTGCTTTGGTGAGCCATCCGCGCGCTTAATACCTGATTCTAAAATGGCTAAACGATGGCAACGCTCAGCTTCATCCATGTAGTGAGTGGTAACTAATATGGTGGTACCAGCATTACTTAAATCAAACAGTGTTTCCCAAAAGTCACGGCGATTTTGTGGATCGACTGCCGATGTTGGCTCATCAAGAAATAAAATTTTTGGTTTATTAATCACTGCAGCAGCCAATGCTAAGCGCTGTCGTTGGCCCCCACTCATACTTCCGGCCATTTGACTTGCTCTTTGATCAAGGCCGTAGGTGTGAAGTAGTTCGTCTATTCTTTGTTGTTTTTGCTGTTTTTTTAAAGGGTAAAGCGCAGCCATGAATTTGAGGTTTTCAAGCACGGTCAAGTCGCTATAAAGTGAAAACTTTTGCGTCATATAACCAAGTTGTGTTCTGAGCTTTTCAGCATCTTTTGGCAGACTCAAGCCAAGCACATTGATATCACCAGAAGTTGGCTTCAATAACCCGGTAAGCATACGGATTGCAGTCGTTTTACCACAGCCATTTGGGCCTAAAAAGCCATAAATTTGCCCTTGTTCAATGTCTAGATCAAGGTTATCAATCGCTTTTAAATCGCCAAATTGTTTTATCAAACCTTTGGCCTGGATCACCGACTCAGTCATGGCATAACCACTTGAGCAGGTACGCCTGTCGGTAAGTTATTTTCACTTGCGGGTAGTGTTACCTCAGCAAGATACATTAATCGCGCGCGTTCTTCTTGATTTAGGGCATAAAAAGGCGTGAACGCCGGCTCTGTCGCGATCCAGGTCAGTTCGCCCTGAATATTTTTATCTATACCATCGACGCGAACCGTAAGTGTCATGCCCTGATTGAGCTTGGCACGATATGGTTCAGGGATATAAACGCGTGCGTAAGGTGCGCTATTTGCTTGAATAATAACGACTGGGCTGCCTTTGGTAACTCGCTCACCTACGTGCCAAGGTAAATTATCGACTCTGCCAGCACGCATCGCTTTAATTGTCAGATCTGAGAGGTATTTTTGCTGTACTTTTAGTTCTGCTTCTGCCGCCTGAACTTGCGCTTTTGCACTATTAATATCTTCAACGCGAGAACCATTTGTTAGCTCATTTAAGTGCTGCTTTGCTGATTCTAAATTAGCAAAAGTCTCATCTCGTGCAGCGGTTGCACTGTCTAAGGTTTCTTGGCTTGCAAGTTTATCTTTAACTAAGGTTTTTGCACGGCGAAAATTAGCTTCGCTTTGTGTATATGCAGCATTGGCTGCTGCTACTTTGGCTGATGCGGCAGCAACTTCTTCGGGACGAGCACCATTCAAAGTTTTTTCAAGAAATGCAGTGGCTTGAGCTAGTTGTGCTTGTGCTTTGGCGACAATCGCTTGCTGAAGTTCGGCATCAAACTTTGCAATCACCTGCCCTTTTTCGACCAACTGGCCTGCTGAAACGGGTAGTTCTATCAGAATTTCGTTAGTCGTTGCAGGATGGATCACACGCTCACGTTCAAGCGTACCCAGCGCCACTCCCTCATTTGAGTCAGAGCAAGCTGTAATGACTAAAGAAATTAGTATGAGTACAACACGTTTAGCTAACATTTTAATTTCCTTATGGTTAGCTGATGAGTTGCTAAATACTATAAAGTATTAAAATGATCAGTAAAAGTGATCAATAGGAATTAAAGTTTTAGAAATATATGTAGTCTATATCGTAAAGTTATATGGAGAATAAAGAGTATTTATTTGAAAAGGATTTTTTCTACTTGAAATGAGATTAAAAAATATAATCTTGATAACTCGTTAACTTACTTAATTAACGTAAGTTGCGCCCCCAAGAGATTCGTACTCTTGATAACGTCGTGCATAGATTGCGCGGTGTTCACCGTCCCACTACACATAACCTACTTGAATAAGTGGCGTCCCCAAGGGGATTCGAACCCCTGTTACCGCCGTGAAAGGGCGGTGTCCTAGGCCTCTAGACGATGGGGACGCAGAAATTGGTTTGCAAATCATTGATTTGCTATTTCTGCGTAAGATGAGACCGAGCCTGCGAGGCGAATGGCCTTAGCTTAAACAGAAAGTTTCTGTGTCACTAGGACAACTGAATAGTTAAACTCGATTCAGACGAGCTTTTAATAACACAACACTTATAGTAAGTGGCGTCCCCAAGGGGATTCGAACCCCTGTTACCGCCGTGAAAGGGCGGTGTCCTAGGCCTCTAGACGATGGGGACGCAGAAATTGGTTTGCAAATCATTGATTTGCTATTTCTGCGTAAGATGAGACCGAGCCTGCGAGGCGAATGGCCTTAGCTTAAACAGAAAGTTTCTGTGTCACTAGGACAACTGAATAGTTAAACTCGATTCAGACGAGCTTTTAATAACACAACACTTTTAATAAGTGGCGTCCCCAAGGGGATTCGAACCCCTGTTACCGCCGTGAAAGGGCGGTGTCCTAGGCCTCTAGACGATGGGGACACAAAATGTGTCACTAGGACAACTGAATAGTTAGACTCGATTCAGGCGAGCTTTTAATAACACAACACTTATAGTAAGTGGCGTCCCCAAGGGGATTCGAACCCCTGTTACCGCCGTGAAAGGGCGGTGTCCTAGGCCTCTAGACGATGGGGACACAAAATGTGTCACTAGGACAACTGAATAGTTAAACTCGATTCAGACGAGCTTTTAATAACACAACACTTTTAATAAGTGGCGTCCCCAAGGGGATTCGAACCCCTGTTACCGCCGTGAAAGGGCGGTGTCCT
>NZ_JAKGAW010000066.1:0-16783 GCF_021532475.1 Pseudoalteromonas sp. APAL1
GGACCTGCGGATTAACAGTACGTCGCTCTAACCAACTGAGCTAAGGGGAAATCGTGTATGGCTGAAAAACTTGGCTCCCCCTCCCCGACTCGAACGGGGGACCTGCGGATTAACAGTCCGTCGCTCTAACCAACTGAGCTAAGGGGGAAGCGTCATGCCTTTCAACGGGGCGAAATATTAATGACAGCATTGCAAAGTGTCAACATAAAAACTTCATAAATTCAAAAAAGAAGCTTATTCGATGTTTTTATGTTCGATCTGAGCAAAATATGGCTTGAAATCATGTTGGATAGCGCCATTCAGTTAAAGTTTTATGTCGCTAAAACGCTATCATTGCATTTTTTTTGAGCAGGCTTGTGGTTTTAAACGTCAAAAAAGTATTAGTTAAGATGTTTTTTACAATTTAACGGAGAAAATAATTACTTATCTAGTATTTGTATTTATCACAAAACGACAGTACTGAATTTTTAAACACCGGTATGTTTGTAACTGTATCGAGTCGTATTTTTTAGCTGTATTTATCTCACAGAAACGATAGGTTTTTTTGCCAATAAATAAATATGGCAGTTTAACAAAGCTTAACTGGTGATTTTTTAATCATTTAAATCAGTTGTTTAGTTTGAAAAAAAGCTACTGCATCCTTGTTTGTTGTTTTCATTTTTGGTTCAGGCTGTAGAAATTTTTGCTGATTTCTATTGCGGAACAATTAAAAGGCTTAAAATAATACACTTCAGTCTTTAAGCTTAACTCAAAGAACGATAGCTGTTAAAAGCCTTTATATTTGCGGCTTACAGAGAGTTATCCACGATTTCTGTGGATAACTCTGTTTATGAAACTTTAAGAACAGCGTTGATGCCAGAAATATAGGGCGCTCTAGCAATTTCAAGCATTTAATTCAGTTTTTTTAAATCTAATTAAATCAGTGGGTTAATATTTTTACCTGAAGCCATGCTGAATTGATTAGTAAAATTATTTGTGACGATGAAACAATAGTATTTAGTGTGTAAAAAAACAGCGATATCTGCCTTTTAATTGTAATAAAGATATTAATGATGTTTGTATTTTGTTTTTTATAGGGGTTAGTCACTATTTATCAATGAAAGCATCAAAATAAGGAGTTTTATCTATCTCGTTTGTTTCTTTTAATAAAGCATAGCTTGCAAGCCGAGGATCCTTTAAACTTACAAGCTAAGATAAAGAGGCAAAATATTCTTATGAGCGTGACACCGCAGAGCAAATCTAAACCTGATCTTTTAAACTCTCCCATTCTGCCGACCTTAAAGAAAATGACCATTCCGATGATTTTTGGAATGATTACACTAATGATGTTTAATTTGGTAGATACCTTTTTCATCAGTTTACTTGGAACTGAACCTCTCGCTGCGGTGAGTTTTACGTTTCCCGTAACGTTTACCGTTATCAGCCTTGCTATCGGTTTAGGAATAGGCACTTCAGCAGTTATTGCAAAAGCACTTGGCAGCGACAAGCTAGACGAGGCGCGCTTTGATGCAAGTATGTCATTACTTGTCGCTGTTGTTATGGTGTTTTCTTTATCGGTTGTCGGTTATGTATTTATCGAACCTATTTTTAAATTACTTGGGGCTAGGGAGTTAGTACTGCCTTTGATCCATGATTACATGAGTGTGTGGTTTTTAGGCAGTGTGTTTTTAATTACCCCAATGGTCGGAAACTCTGTGCTACGTGCCAGTGGCGATACTAAAACACCGAGCATAGTAATGGGTGGGGCGGGGCTCATTAATGCCATTTTAGACCCTATGCTTATTTTTGGCTTTGGGCCTATCCCCGCTTTAGGAATTCAAGGTGCAGCCATCGCAAGTGTCATAGCTTGGGCAGTGGCAGTAATTATCATCCTTTATATTCTTGCTGTTAAGAATGGGTTGTTAAGTTTGCATGCTGGTTCGCAAACGCCATTGAGCTCAATTCGAAAAGTCCTAAAAATTGGTTTACCTGCGGCTGGCGCAAATATGTTAACGCCAATTGCAATGGCTGTCATGACAGCATTAGTGGCTAAACATGGTCCTGAAGCCGTTGCGGCATTTGGTGTAGGAAGCCGAATTGAATCTATTGCAAGTCTTGTAGTACTAGCTTTGTCGATGACCTTGCCGCCATTTGTTAGTCAAAACTTTGGGGCGGGTAAGTTTGAACGTGTCAAAGAAGCCTACACAAAAACTTTAAAGTTTGTGATGATTTGGCAGTTCGCTATTTATATTTTACTGCTGTTAACCTCTGGTTTTATCGCTGATGTATTTGGTAAAGAGCAAGCAGTAATGGATGTGATTAAGCTATTCATTTATATTTTGCCGCTAAGTTATGGTCTGCAAGGAATAATTATCTTATCTAACTCTTCATTTAATGCCCTGCATAAGCCAATGAATGCACTGATTTTAAGTGTGGTTCGTCTATTTGTTTTTTATGTACCTTTTGCTTATGTTGGCAGTGAAATTGCCGGTTTAAAAGGACTCTTTATTGGTGCAGCCATCGGTAATTTATTTACGGCAGTGGTAGCCTATAAATGGTTCATCAAAGAAGTTGATGGGTTAAGTGAGTCATATATGAAGGAGTGTCATTCATGAGCGACCATTTCCAACTAGTTTCTAAATTTAAGCCAAGTGGTGACCAACCAACGGCGATAGCACAGTTAAAAGATGGCCTTGAGGCTGGGCTTGCTCATCAAACATTATTAGGGGCTACAGGGACGGGTAAAACCTTCACCATGGCCAATATTATTAATGATTTGAATCGCCCAACCATTATCATGGCACACAATAAAACACTCGCTGCACAGCTTTATGGCGAAATGAAAGAGTTTTTCCCGCATAACGCGGTTGAGTATTTTGTATCTTATTACGACTATTACCAGCCAGAAGCTTATGTTGTTGCCAGTGATACTTTTATAGAAAAAGATGCGTCTATCAATGAGCACATTGAGCAGATGCGCTTAAGTGCTACCAAAGCGCTTTTAGAAAGACGCGATACAATAATTGTGGCCTCGGTATCTGCTATTTATGGTTTGGGCGACCCTGACTCATATATGAAGATGATGCTATTGCTGAAAGTGGGTGAAACCGTTGATCAGCGCGATATGCTGCGTCGTCTTGCTGAGCTGCAATATACACGAAACGATATTGAATTTAGCCGTGGCACATACCGTGTTCGTGGTGAAGTAGTTGATATATTTCCTGCTGAATCTGACACTTATGCCGTTCGTGTGGAAATGTTTGACGATGAAATTGAGCGCTTAAGTATTTTTGACCCGCTTACAGGGGCTGTTGAGAAGCACATAGTACGCGCGACTATTTACCCGAAAACGCACTATGTAACACCCCGTGAAAAAATTCTCGATGCCATAGATAAAATTAAAGATGAGTTGAAAGACCGCCGAGCTCAATTACTCAGTGCCAACAAACTTATAGAAGAGCAACGTATTGCGCAGCGCACCCAGTACGATATTGAAATGATGACCGAGCTTGGTTATTGCTCAGGCATCGAAAACTACTCGCGTTACTTATCTGGTAGAACACCGGGCGATCCGCCGCCGACTTTACTTGACTACTTACCTGATGATGCATTGATGATTATTGATGAATCACACGTTACAGTGTCGCAAATTGGCGCTATGTACAAAGGTGACAGAAGCCGTAAAGAAAATCTTGTTGAGTATGGCTTTCGCTTGCCATCAGCATTAGATAACCGGCCATTACGTTTTGAAGAATTTGAAGCCATTGCGCCGCAAACTATTTATGTATCGGCAACGCCAGGTAATTTTGAGCTTGAGCGTTCATCAGGAGAAGTTGCAGAGCAGGTTATTCGTCCAACCGGGCTTATTGACCCAGAAATTGAAGTTCGCCCCGTTGGTAGTCAGGTTGATGACTTACTCTCTGAAATCTATAAACGGGTTGAAGTGAACGAGCGGGTACTTGTAACCACTTTAACTAAGCGTATGGCAGAAGATTTAACCGATTATCTCAACGACCATGATGTAAAAGTGCGTTACTTGCACTCAGATATCGACACCGTTGAACGGGTCGAAATTATCCGCGATTTGCGTGCTGGTGTATTTGACGTGTTAGTGGGCATTAACTTATTACGAGAAGGTCTCGACATGCCAGAGGTTTCACTGGTTGCGATACTTGATGCTGATAAAGAAGGTTTCTTACGTTCTACTCGTTCGCTTATTCAAACCATAGGTCGTGCTGCTCGTCACTTAAATGGTAAAGCGATTTTGTATGGCGACCGCATTACTAATTCTATGCGACAAGCCATTGACGAAACAGAGCGCCGCCGCGAAAAGCAACAAGCTTATAACCTTGAGCACGGTATTGAGCCGCAAGCACTGGTGAAAAGTATCACCGATATTATGGATGTGGGTGAAGAAGCAAGTCCTAAAGATAATCTTAAATTGGTGCGTAAAGAGTCTAAAAAAGTGCTCAGCGCAAAAGATATTGCCAGCCAAATTAAAGCCCTTGAAGCGAAAATGCATGCCTATGCCAGCGACCTTGAATTTGAAAAAGCGGCTTCTGTGCGAGATGAGATTCACGAATTACAACAACAGTTAATTAACTAAAGATGATGACAAACGATTTTTCTGCCATTTTAAATGCATTAGCAGAGGCGCCACTTGCCGCTAATGAATTATGCCGTGTATTTCATGGCCGTGGCCACTCAGTGGCTGAGCTGAGCCACATTAATTTGGATTTTTATCCGCCCGCACTCTTTTTAGTTTCATATGAAGAAATTGAAGAACAAGCACTTGCGCAATTAACAGATACCCTATGGCAATGGGCGCAAGAGAACGCGCCTGAGCTTGTTACTGCATTGGTATACCAGCAACGTAGCGGTATTAATACCCGTAATGCGCTAATGTTTGGCGAATTACCACAAGAACACCTTGTCAGTGAAAACGGCATTAAGTTTAAAGTTGATTTACTGAGTCGCCAAAATACGGGAATTTTCCCTGATATGCGCCGTGGCAGAGAGTTTGTTCAAGCCAATAGTAAAAACGCAAAAGTGCTCAATCTGTTTTCATATACTTGTGGTTTTTCTGTTGCAGCAATGCAAGGTGGTGCTGACCAAGTTATAAATATGGATATGAATAAAGGTGTGCTTCGAACGGGTAAACAAAATCATCAGTTAAATGGTTTTGAGCAAGGTGTTAGTTATTTCCCTCACGATATTTTAAAGTCATTCGGTAAGCTAAAGAAATCTGCGCCGTATGAATTGATCATCGTTGATCCACCTAGCTTTCAAAAAGGCAGCTTTATATTGACCAAGGATTATCAAAAAATTCTGCGTCGTTTACCCGAGCTATTGAATGAACACACCCAATTACTACTGTGTGCGAATAGTCCTGAGCTTTCAGAGCAGGCGTTTAAAGATCTCATTAGCGATCATACGCAAGGGGCAATTAGCTTTGTTGAGCGACTCGCAGCTACCGATGGCTTTGTTGAAGTAGACAGTGATCGTAGTCTAAAAGCTTTAGTTTATAAAACAGCAAACTAATGGCACTAAGTAAACGACTATCAGCCATCGTTGATGTAGTTGATTCAGGTTATGACGAAATCTGGGACTGCTGCTGCGACCACGGTTTGTTAGGGATTGAGCTTTTACAGCAAGATAAAGCACAGTTAATACATTTCGTTGATATAGTGCCTGAGTTAATGCAGGCACTAAATGATAAACTAGAACGCTTTTGCAACGAAGAGCAACGCGGACGCTGGCAGGTGCATTGCCAAGATGTTGCAGCGATTACACCAGACCCACAAAAACGCCACCTAGTTATTATTGCAGGAGTAGGGGGAGAGCTGTTAGTACAGTTTTTAACGAAGATTGTTAGCCAAAACCCAAATACTTACATCGATATTATTGTTTGCCCTGTACATCACAGTTATCACGTTCGCAGTTATTTACAAACACTACAATTAGGGCTCGTGTCTGAGCAGTTGGTTTGTGAAAATAAACGCTTTTACGAAATCATCGTAATGAGTGCGTCATCATCGCAGCTCATCACCCGCATTGGACAGCAAATGTGGCAACTAACAAGTAAAGAGCACCAAGCTTATTTAAAGCAATTATGTGCTCATTACCAACGCATGTTGAATCAAGACGCCGATTATTATCAGCCAGTGCTTGATCAATACAGTGCATTATTATCTTAATTAGAGCTAACTTAATTAAAGTTTATTAATCTCTTGTTTTACGTTGTAGCTTGAATCTGTGACAATGGCTTCGAGCGTTTGCACACGCTCTCTTAACTCTTGCAGCTCTTTTGTCACTTCTGCTACATGCTCGTTCGCTTCTTTTGAATTTTTTAAGGTGCGTGATTTGAATTCGAGATGCTTTTTATACATATCATAAATCACCCCAGATCCCACAGATATCAGCACAATTAACACCACCATGGTAGTACCTGACATACACTTCTCCTTCCTTTTTAGTACCCAATACCAATTCACTATAATACTTAATCATTTTGAGGGATTAAACCTGTCGCTAACTGCGTTAAAAATTTCTCATTTAGAACAACTAAATAACGAAATTTTTGCCTTGTTATCAACGAGGTTTTATTGCCTCAAAATAGACTACTTAATTAAGCGAATTGGTATAATAGAGTATAGATTGTATTTAAAAATGCAATTTGCATTCTGTTACAAGGTGTTTCGTTTTAAAAACGGCTTAATACGGATAAAGCCAGTGACCAGCATGGTGCCTGCTATAACACACAGTGCGCCAACTAAGGTATTCGGCCCAATTTGTTCATCTAAAATTAGATTACCCCATATTATGCCAAATAGTGGAATCAAAAAGGTAACAGTCAGTGCTGAGGTTGGGCCAATATCATCAATCAAACGGAAAAACAGGATATATGCTACAGCAGTACACAGCACACCGAGTGCCACTACACCAAGCATAACTTGGTTACTTGGCATTTCTCTGGCAGGAATAATAAAAATAAGCGGGAGTACCATGATACTTGCCGCCCACATACTGCCATGCGCGTTATCAAAAGCAGACAACTTTGGTGCATGTTTGGTGTAATGGGATGCAATGGCATAACTGAGTGAAGCACACAGCGCAGCAACAATTGCCGTGATGGCTTGGCTGTCGATAGTGAGACTATTTTGCCCCACTAAAATGGCCACGCCCGTTAAACCTAACAGCAAGCCAAGCAGCATACTTTTAGTGGGTTTAGTTTTGCTCCAAATAATACCGACGATGGCACCCCAAATTGGGGTTGTTGAGTTTAATATTGATAAGGTTGAAGCGTTAATTGTTTGTGCTGCATAAGCAAACAATAAAAAGGGAATGGCGGAATTAAGCGCACCAATAATGAAAAAATGCTTTTTGTGAGTCGCGAAAGCCAGTTTCTTGCTTAAGTACAGCGCAAAAATAAACAGTGTTATTGCTGCAAAGCCGACTCTTAGCTCAATTAATATCGCAGGGCCTAAGCTATTAGCTGCCATGCGCATAAATAAGAAGGAAGCGCCCCAAATAGCAGCAAGGATGAACAGGCGTAATAAACTTGGCAATGACATGGTTTTACATTCTTAATTTTTAAAACCTGAGCATAACAAATTTATGCCCCAATACTCGCCATTTTCGGACTATTAATCAGTTGATTGTGGAAGTTTTTTTTCGAAGTCAGATTTAACGATTTCTAATGCTGCTAAAACGTCTTCGGCAGGCACATCGTTTTGCTCTAAGAGCATAATGAGATCAACAGCGATTTTTATGTAGTCAGGAGCATTTTCTAAGTCACTGCTCATTCTGTAATTCCTTTTTTTTCGCAACTTGGCTGATGGCTACATCGATAGCTGTTTGTACGCGTTGCTCCATTTTTATTCGCTCTGTTTGTGGTAAATAAAATTCCATATCAACGTCATAGCGAATATAGCGAGCAGGTAATTGATTAAGTACGGTACAGCATAAATCCGCCATAATATCATCATTATACAACGAATCTAACTTGCGCTTAGCGATATCTTCAATAACAAGTTTTTCATAGTAATTGTGGATGTCATCATGCAATTTCATATACCAACAACCTAGTAGAAAAGTCATATTTAAGTGTATACCAAGCCTTAGAATAAATCGACAGCGGCTCTAAAAAGCTGACCATGAACATCAACCAAACGGCTTACATTTCGTTGATAGCCACCGCCCATGGCTGCAAAGAGTGGGATTTTTGCTTCCTTTGCTTGGCTTAATACTAAATGGTCACGTTGATACACGCCCTCTAAACTGACTTGAAAGTGTCCTAGCTCATCATCCGTTGCGATATCTGCGCCGGCGTTGTACAAAATGATATCAGGCTGGTGGAGTCTAATTGTTAAGGCTAATGCTTGATTTACTGTCTCAAGGTATTCAGCATCTGAGGTGCCATGCTCTAAAGCAAAGTCGTAATTTGATTGCTGCTTGATACGCGGAAAGTTTTGCTGGCAATGAATAGAGCAGCTAATGATTTGAGGGTGTGCTTGTGTCACTTCGGCTGTGCCATCACCTTGGTGAACGTCACAGTCAAAGATTAATACGGTATCGGCTTGTTCGCTCTCAATTAAGTGTGCTGCGGCTATTGCTAAGTCATTAAAAATACAAAAACCACTACCATAGCTCGTAAAAGCATGGTGATAACCGCCACTTAAGTTAAATGCAGCACCTTGTTGTAGTGCAAATTCAGCACCTTGAATACTTGCACCGACAGAATAGAGTGTTCGTTCGACTAAGGCTTCAGACCAAGGAAAGCCCATTTTTTTTATCGCTTTGCTGTCAAGGCTACCTGTTAAAAAAGCGTCGACATAATCAGGGTCATGGCATAGAGCAAGCTGGGCGCGAGTGGCTTTTTGTGGGGTAATGAAGTGCTGCTCATCAATAAAGTCGCTAACAAGCTGCCTTAACATGCGATATTTTTCAATCGGAAAGCGGTGACGCTCGGGTAAAGCTAACGCTGAATAACTTGGGTGGTAGTAAAACATTATCTCAGCTGCTGTTTTTCTACTTGTTGAATTTTATCTTCAGTGGCTGAAATTGCTTTTCGACAGCGACCCAAACGAGCGTGTAAAGCTAAGATCTCTTTATTTATTTCAGTGGCCTTTGCTGGGCTAGCTGCATCAAGTTTAAGCTTTCTTTCTTCAATCATTAAAACTAAGCGGCGCTCAAACTCATGGTTTTGCTTGAGCTCATCGTAAAGTTCATGTGAAGACTGCATGATCTTTTTAACAGCTTGTTTATATATTTGTGGCTTGCTCTTGGGTTTAAAACTGTATTTGTTCTCTTTTGCCCACACAGGTGTTGATTTAATAACATTAAAAACAGCCTGAACTTGCTGTGCAATTCGCTCTAAAGCATATTGGTAAGCATGGCGATGTTCTGCTGGGGGCAGGTTAGCTAACTCTTCTTCTATTTCAGCTACATAATCTGCAAGTTTCATACTTTTAGTCGCAAATACTGCCTTATCAAACAAACTTGGTTGTGCCTGCATGTAGCGATTTTTAGCAAATAGGTTGCCGTTATCAAATTGGCTTGCTTGATGTTTAAGCCTAGATATTTGCTCGCATAGTTTGTCAAAAGCAGGAGAATGCATTTACAAATAAGCCTCATAGATTAACTTTAATGCTAACACTATAACCACAGTATTAAATACTGGGCGGATCATTTTACTACCAAATTTAATTGCTGAATGCGCACCTAACCAGGCACCTAACATTAAGAAAAAGCCCATTGTTATACCAAGCAAAAAGTTCACATGGCCCAGCGCAACAAAGGTGATCAATGAAATAAAGTTTGAAACAAAATTCATTGAACGGGCAAGGCCACAGTTAAGCAATAAGCTCATTTTATATAATAGGCTATTTGATGCGGTCCAAAAGGTACCAGTACCTGGGCCTGCTAAGCCATCAAAAAAACCAAGTCCTAGACCTTGCAGCCATTGTTTAACTTTAGTTTTACCATCAAGCTCAGGTAACTCGTTATGCTCAGTTGTACTTAAACTGCCAAATAAGCTGTAACAAGCGACTAAAATAATCACCACCGGTAGTAATTTATTTAAAAATTCAATACTTAAGTAATCAACCACTAAAGTACCTATGAGTGCACCAATGGCTGTTGCAACAATGGAAGCAGCCCAAAACCGTGGGTTGAACAACTTTTTCCGAAAATACGTTACGCTGGCCGTCAATGAACCAAAACTTGCTGCAAGTTTATTGGTCCCTAAGGTGAGGTGGGGCGGTAAGCCTGCGGTTAATAGCGCGGGTACTGTTAACATGCCACCACCGCCTGCAATTGCATCGATAAAGCCCGCTGCTAGTGCGACTGCGCATAATAGTGCCCAGGTTGTTGGGTCTAAAGCTAATTCAAACATTAATAATCAATTTGTCTTTTAAAAGGTGGCAAGGTATCGAGCATGGCTTTGCCATATCGCTTGGTCACTAGTCGGCGATCAAGGATAGTAATGCGACCCTGATCATTTTCTTTGCGCAGCAGTCTACCACAGCTTTGTACTAATTTCTTTGCCGCATCAGGTACGGTTATCGAAAGAAACGGGTTGCCACCTTTACTTTGCACAAACTCAGCCTGAGCTTCTTCTATTGGTGAGGTAGGCACCGCAAATGGAATTTTTGTTATTACCAGGTTTTCTAAGTACTTACCTGGTAAATCAAGACCTTCAGATAAACTTTGAGTGCCAAATAAATAGCTAGCACGGCCTAAATCTACATTGGCTTTATGTTTTTTCAATAATGCTTCTCGAGACATTTCACCTTGCACTAAGATCTCAATTCCTTTGCTACGCAGCGCTTTAACAACATGATCCATTTGCCAATAAGAGGCAAACAACACTAAATTAGCTTTTTTATCATCAAGGAACTTAGGTAATTGCTCAGCCAAGTGGTCGCTAAACGCTTTATCGGTCGGCTCAATATGACTTGCAGGAATATGCAACGTCGCTTGTTTTGGGTAATCAAACGGAGAAGGGACTTTTATGTATTTTACGCCTTCTTCTTTGGCAAGACCGCATTCATAGGCAAAGTGATCAAATGAACCCAATGCAGTTAAGGTGGCTGAACAAAGTACGGCACCCGCACATTGATTCCATAATTTATCTTTTAGGTAATAGCCAACTTCAATAGGGCAATCACTGAGTAAATGGTCGTGATGGTTCTTATATTCCAAGCGTTTTATCCATCGCGCATGGGGAATACCTTCGCCTTTTGTGGCGTAGCTAAACCACAGCTTGTTCAATAACTCTAAGCGATTAATGTACTGACCACTTTCAGCCAAGATTGGATCAGCCACATAAGGTTTTATATCGCCATCACTTACGTCTTGAACTAAGGTGTCATGCATCTTGTTGAGTGCTCTTAGGGCATCAAGGGTGGCATCGCTAATATCTTTTGCTTTGGCATGTAAAGAAGCAGGGATTTCACCATGTTCAAAACGATAGGTGTCATCACTGTTATAATTAAAGTCTGCGTTATCAAGAATATCACGCACCACTTTTAAGTTTTTACCAGCATCATTGATACTGTCACTGAGCTTAAAATTTTGCCCAATCGCTTTTTGACCTACGAGCACATTAGCCATTTTACCAGCAAATTTAACCAGCTTGTCGAGCCAATCTATGGTGCCTTTAATGGTTGCTGCAGCAGAAGAAAAATCGCGGGTGATGTGCGCTAAATGGTGCGCTTCATCGATTACATAAATCGTATCGTCAGGTTCAGGTAGAATTTTACCGCCACCCAAATCAAGATCAGCCAGTAATAGAGAATGGTTGATCACTAGCACATCCATTTGCATCAGACGCTGACGCGCCATATGAAAAGGGCAGAGCTGATGAGCGCGCATTTGTCGTTGGCATGAGTGCTTATCACAGGCAATTAAATTCCACACTTTATCAGGAATAGTATCAGCCCAGCTATCGCGGTCGCCTTGCCATTGCTTTTTTGAATAAGCATCATAAAGTTGCTTTAAGCATTTGGTTTCCATATCTGAAAGCGGCGATGATAGGGTCGGCATAAACTCCATTTGCGTTTGACTGTTGCCATTTACTGCCGCACTGAGTTTTTGCGCACATATATAGCGCTGTCGGCCTTTCACTAAATCAAACTTAATATCAAGGCCAGAGTGTTTTTTAAAAAAAGGCAGTTCTTTATTGATTAACTGCTCTTGTAGGGCAACGGTGGCCGTCGAAATCACTAATTTCTTTTTTTTGGCCATCGCCAAAGGCAATGCACCTAAACAATAAGCCAGCGACTTGCCGGTACCTGTACCAGCTTCAATAACACAGATGCGTTGGCTTTTGTGGTACTCGCCAGCCAGCGTTTTTGCTATTTCGGCAACTAAATAGTTTTGACTACTTCTAGGGCGGTAATCGGCGAGGTTATCAGCAACATGCTTATGAATTTGCCGAATTGTTTTTTTTAAAGAGTCAGAAAGCATGCCCAGATAACCTAAAGTATGTATATAATTACAGTAATGAATTTTAGAGATTTAACTGGGCAACTACAAGCGACTTGTTACTTTAATTAGCTAATCCACTTAGCTTTGTTTAACTAAAATGCCTAAATTTCCGAAAAAAGGTCTAATAACATGCAGTTAGTTTCTGGCTTTATTCTTTCCACCCAATGCTATGATAGCGCTAAAGGCATTTCTATTGTGGTGTGGATATTATCTCAGCAGGGGCCTGTAAAGCTAATTAGCTCTTTACAACACGCTGTGTTTTTTATTAATAAATCACAATTAGACGCTGCAACAAGCGTGTTCAACGAGTATGGGATCATCTGCGAAATTAAGCATGTGAAGCTTAAAAGCTTCATGCAGCAACAAGTGGTTTCTTGTTATTTCTCTTCATTGAAACATTATTACAACGCAGCTAAACGACTCAAAGCACAGCATATAAAAGTCTATGAAGATGATATCCGCCCAGTCGATAGGTTTTTAATGGAGCGCTTTATCAGAGGATCTGTTTGGGCCAAAGGTCGTTTAATTAAAAGCCACCCATATCCAGTATTAACTGATGCTAAATTCAAAAAAAATAGCGAGTTTACGCCTCGATTCTCAAGCTTGTCACTCGATATTGAATGTAATGGTGAGGGAGTACTATTTTCAGTTGGCTTAGTGGGCGAAAACATCGATATGGTGTTAATGATAGGACAGCCACAAGATACCAGTGAACTGCCATTTATCATTCAATGGTGTGTTGATGAAATTGATTTACTAGACCACCTTTGCTCGCTTATTCAAACTATAGACCCTGATGTGATTATAGGTTGGAATGTCATTGAGTTTGATTTTACTGTATTACATGCACGTGCTGAAGCGCTTGGGGTTGAGTTACCTTTAGGGCGCAATAAAGAAAAAATGCAGTTGAGAGTTGGTAGCTTTACCCGCTTAACTATACCTGGTCGGGTTGTGATTGATGGTATCGATACCTTAAAAAATGCAACCTATCATTACGATAACTTCAGTCTTGCCAATGTAGCAAGCATTGAGCTTGGCGAAGATAAACTGATTAGCACCGACGACCGTCTTGCTGAGATCATTCGTCAGTTTAATGAAGATAAACTTTCACTTGCGAGTTACAACAGACAAGATTGCATTTTAGTACTGCGTATTTTTGAAAAGCTTAGGTTACTCGATTTTGCAGTTGTACGAAGTCAGTTAACAGGTTTAGAGCTTGAAAGAATGGGGGGATCTGTTGCCGCTTTCACTAACCTCTACCTACCTTTATTACATAGAAGTGGCTATGTAGCTCCCAATTTGGGGGATCATGGCCTAACATTCGACAGCCCCGGTGGCTATGTTATGCCATCACAACCAGGGCTTTATAGAAATATACTCGTGCTCGATTACAAAAGCCTGTATCCATCGATAATGAGAACATTTTGTATAGATCCACTTGGCTTGATTGAGGGTTTAAAAAGCCCAGAAAATGCAATAGAGGGTTTTAATCAAGCGCTATTTTCACGAACCGAACATCATTTACCTGAACTGATTCGAGAGCTCGCTGCTAAAAGACAGGTCGCCAAAGATAATGACCAACCTATGCTCTCGCAGGCGATTAAGATCATTATGAATAGTTTATATGGAGTGTTAGGTTCAAAAGGGTGCCGCTTTTATGATCCACGCTTGTCTAGTTCAATCACTCTGCGTGGTCATGAAATAATGCAAACTACCAAGCAGTGGATTGAAGAATGGGGCTATGAAGTAATTTATGGCGATACTGACTCGACATTTGTGAAATTAGTTGATGAGCTGAATCCTCAAGACTGTAATGAAATCGGTACGGAACTGGCAAGAAAAATAAACATACGTTGGCAGCACGAGTTACAACAACATTATAAAATAGACAGTTTTTTAGAAATTGAGTTCGAAATCCACTATAGCCCTTTTTTTATGCCCACGATTAGAGGAAAAACAACGGGTTCTAAAAAGCGATATGTCGGAAATGTGGTTAAAGATGGAATTAGCGAACTTGTTTTTAAAGGAATGGAAACAGTCAGAAGTGATTGGACTGAATTGGCTCATCAATTTCAAAGAGAGCTTTTCAATATTTTATTTAGTGAACAGAATAGTCAGGATTTAATAATCCAAGCATTTGATAATTATGTCAAAAAGCTTTATGCAGGTGAATTTGACTCAATGCTAGTCTACCGTAAACGATTAGGGCAGCATTTGACAGACTATCAAAAAAATATCCCTCCTCATGTTAAAGCAGCTAAGCAATATATAGTTAAAAATCCTACTGTTAGCTTCAAGCGTGGGCAAATAATTGAATATGTGTACACCGATTGTGGCGCTGAGTACTACACAGGTAAACATCATTACGATTATGGTGTTTATGTTAATAAGCAATTGTTGCCAATAGCTGAAATGATAGTTGCAGATTTGGGTGCTATTGTTTCATTTGGAAATAATAAGCAAATTCGAATGTTTTAAGGTCTGAATATTGCTTTTGTCCCTATTTTTAAGGGTTTTAGATAGAAATGTATTTGTACGAATTTTGCGCGATAGATTAAAGTTTGGTTTCATTTGTGGTTTTTTATTAATTTTTTATAAACAAATGTCTGGATATTTTGTTTAATTTGTTTATTATTTGTTGGTCGCAGTCCTGATGTGATAACAAATAATAAACAAGCTTATGCTAAATATAGCCACAATATAGTGGTCCAGGGAGAATCAAATGTTAAATAAAAAAGTTTCTAAAGCAGTTCGCTTAGCGATTGCTTTTGGTGCTGCATCAACAGCTGCATTTTCTGCATCGACTGTTGCAGCTGAAGACGACAGTGCAGAGAAAGTTGAACGCATTCAAGTAACAGGTTCACGCATCAAGCGTACTGACCTTGAAGGTGCATCACCTGTAATCAGCATCACATCTGCTGATATCAAAATGGAAGGTGATTTCACTGTAGCTGACGCTCTTCGTTCAAGTTCATTGAACTCATTCGGCTCATTCTCAGAGCGTTCAGGTAGCTCTGCTCAGTCTCAAGCAACTATTAACTTACGTGGTGCGGGTTCACGCCGTACACTTGTGCTATTAAACGGTCGTCGTTTCCCAGGCTCACCAACATTAGGTGGTGCGTCAGCTAACTTAAATGCTATTCCTATGGCGGCAGTTGAGCGTATCGATATCATGACTGAAGGTGCATCATCTATTTATGGTTCTGATGCAATGGCTGGTGTTGTTAACGTTATCCTAAAAGACAACTATGAAGGCTTAAGCTTCAACGTTGGTGCTGGTCATCGTGATCAAGACGAAGGAACAACGTCTTCAGAGTTCTCAGTAGTAGGTGGTATCTCAAACGATAAAGGTAACATCACGTTTGCATACGATTACCAAAAACGTGAAGGTATCAGTGATGGTGCACGTGATTACACTAAAGCTAAAATCGGTGATTTAGATGGCGATGGTGATATCGAAGCGTACACTGCAGATACTGTTGGTTGGTCTTACTACGGTGCAACAGTTCTTTCTCCTGACTTCTCACAAGCAAAAGCATCACTATTATGTGATGACTTAATTGCAGAGTACGGTGAAAATACGTTCCGTCGTGTAGATGCAAATGAAGACTGGGGTCCAGGCTCTGAGTATTGTATGTATGCGTTTGCAAACGTATCTTACAACACAGCATCAATCGACCGTAACACATTATACATCAGCTCTAACTATGAAATCGCTGAAAATGTAGAGTGGTTTGGTCAAACAATGTTTGTTCAAAACTCATCATTTGGTCGTTATGCTCCTCCAGCTGCTCCTTGGACTGGTATGTCTGCAGACAATGAGCACAACCCATACGGTGAAGATGGTGCATACGGTTTATTCCGTTGGGTTGGTATCGGTACTCGTGACGGTAACGTAGACGACTACAACATCGATTTAACAACTGGTTTACGTGGTTTCCTTGATTGGAACAATGCTTCATGGGAAGTTTACTACCACCGTAACAAAGCAGATAACAAATCTGTTGGTCAATACTACCTTTCTTATTCTGGTTTAGCTTATAACCAAGCTAATGATATTGATTTAGGTTCAGATGAAGGTGTTGCAAACATGAAAGCAACAACACTTCAAGAATCTTCATCGACTTTTGACCAATACTTTGCTGGTATCGGCTTCGATTTATTCGAATTACCTGGTGGTCAAGTATCACACTACGTAGGTATGGAATATTTTGAGCAAACTTATGCAGATATCTACGATGGTCAATCAGCTGCTGGTTTAATCGGTGGTTCAGCAGGTAACTCATCACAGGGTAAACGTGATGTAACAGCA